>NZ_JBEXTZ010000089.1:0-34271 GCF_040614195.1 Amycolatopsis sp. NPDC006125 | reverse complement strand
AAAGATCAAAAGAGTCCTCGCCGGACGGGCAGGCTCCGGGATGACCAGGGGACCGTTGTTAGCTCACCTCGGGTGGGTGGTCGCCGGGTGGTCATCCCGTCGCCTTCCGGTTTGTGCATATCACCTTGAGCCAGGGCCGCAAGGTTGGCATGTCCGGCCGCCGGTGGGCAGAGAGGTTGCGGCCCTGGCTCAAGGTGATCGCGCCGGTGTCAGGCGACGGGATGACCACCCAGCTTCAGTTGTGTTCAAAGCGGGCGCTGGCGCGCCGTCTTCGGTGGTGGGATCGTGGGGTGGTGAGGGAACGTGCTTTGGCGGCCCTGGCGGGTCTGGCCATCGGGGATGCGCTCGGTATGCCCACGGAAGGACTGTCACCGGCGGAAATCGAACCTGTCACGGGCTTCGCGGCGGCTCGGGGGTTGCCTGCGGGCGGTGTCACCGATGACACCCAGCAGGCGGTGATCGTCGCGCGGCTGCTGGTCTCCGGGGGTGGGCGGATCGATCCGCACGGGCTCGCCGATGCGCTCCTGGAGTGGGAACGGGACCTGCGCAGCCGCGGCATCCGGGGGTTGCTCGGGCCCTCCACGCGCGCCGCTCTCACGGCCGTCGCCGCGGGGGAAGCTCTCGAGAAGGCCGGCAAGTACGGCACCACGAACGGTGCGGCCATGCGCATCGCCCCGGTGGGGATCGCGAATCCGGCCGACCTCGACCTGCTCGTGGACAGCGTGGTCGAAGCCAGTTGGGTCACCCACAACACGGGCGTCGCCCTCGCGGGGGCTGCCGCGGTCGCCGCGGCGGTGAGTGCGGGCGTCGATGGGGCGAGTCTGCCCGAGGCGATCGACTTCGCCGTGGAAGCCGCGGAACGAGCCGCCAAGCGGGGGAACTGGGTCGCGGCCGGGGACGTCGCCGCGCGCATCCGCTGGAGCCGCACCATGGATCCGGCCGACGTGCCCGCGTTGATCGGCACCAGCGTCGCCACCCAGGAATCGGTGCCCGCCGCGTTCGCGGTGCTCCGCCACGCGGAAAACCCGTGGCAGGCCTGCTGCACGGCGGCGAGCCTCGGCGGGGACACGGACACCATCGCGGCCATCGCCGGCGCGATCGCGGGCGCCTGCACCGGCGCGGGCGCGTTCCCCGAGGAAGCCGTCCGCACGGTGACCGAGGTCAACGACCTTCTGCTGCCGGAACTCGCCGACGATCTGCTGAAACTGCGCGCCAGAACCCGGTGAGCGCCGCGGCCGTCTCCTGTGGACGGTCCAGCTGCACGCAGTGGCCGGCGCCCTCGACGGCGACCGCGTCCCGGCCGAACCGGCGGGCCGTGCGCTGGTACTCCTCGGGCGAGCCGGTGAACTCGTCGTCCGCGCCGTGCACGAACAACAGCGGCACCCCGGAACCCGCCAGCTCGCCGACCCCCGCCCGCGGCCCGCACAGCAGCCGCGCGAACCCGATGAGGTGACCGGTGCGCGTGGTCGACAACCGGGCCCGCATCAGGTCCGCCCGGTCCGGATCCGTGCGGACCCAGTGGTCGACCAGGGTGTGCAAGCCCGCCGCCCCCTCCGCGGCGACCGCGTCCGCGCACCAGGTGAGGAACGCCGTCTCCTTCTCCGAACCGGTCAGCAGGCTGCCCAGCGACGCGAAACTGCGCACCGCCCGCGGCAGGGCCACCGCGGCGGCGTGCGCGACCGCGGCGCCCGCGCAGTGCGCCACCACGTGCGCCGGCTCGCCCTCGCCGACCTCGCCGATCACCGCCAGCAAGTCCTGCGCCATCGCGGACAACGTGTACGCGCTCGGATCGTCGGAGCCCGGGCTTTCGTGCTGGCCGTGGTGGTCGACCGCCCACGCCGCGTACCCGGCGGCGGCCAGCAGCGGCAACAGCGGCGCGAAGTCCTCTTTGGACCCCAGGTACCCGGCCACCAGCACCACCGGCTCGCCGGACCCGGCCCGGCACGCGGCGAACCGGCCGCGGTCGGTCTCCAGCATGACGTCGCGGACCGGGCTCTCCAGGGTCGTCACAGCGCGGCTCCTTCCCGGACCGAGGCCTTCTCGATCACGTCCGCGGCCTCCGCCGCCCCGCCGCACGCCCGCACGATCTCCCGCATGCCCGCCACGTTCGCCGCGATGCCGGCGTCGGAAGACACCCGCAGCACCGCGTTGTGCAGCGTCTGCGCCGACACCTCCGCGCGGTCGAGCGTGACACCCAGCCCCAGCTCGGCGAGGCGCGCCGCGTTCAGCCGCTGCTCGGCCATCTGCGGCACCGCGACCATCGGCACCCCGTGGTACAGGGCTTCCAGCAGGCTGCCCATCCCGGCGTGCGTGACGAACGCCGGCGCGGCGGCCAGCACGTCGAGCTGCGGCACCATCGGCGCGATCTCGACCCCGTCCGGAACCGGCCCCAGCGACGCCGGATCGATGTGCCGCCCGATCGCCATCACGGTGTGCCAGCCCAAACCCGCGGCCAGGTCGAGGCAGGCCCGGAAGAAGTCCGGCTGGTCGGTGAAACACGACCCGAGCGAGACCAGCAGCACCGGTTTCCCCGCCGGCGGCCGCCACGACCCCTGGAACGACCGGTCGCCCAGCGCGGGACCAGCGAAGGTGTGCTCCGGTCCGAGCAGGTCCGGCGAAATCTGGAACGCCCGTGGCACGAACACCACCTTCGGGTCGCCCACCGCCTGGAACTCCTCGACCGAACAGCCGAGGCCGTTGGCGTCCAGGAACCGCTGGAACCGCTGGTACACCGGCAGGTCCGAGAGGTTCTCGACGCCGAACGCGATCCGCTCCCAGCCGGGGAACAACGCGTGTGTCGGCGACAGCTGCACCATCGGCAAGCCGAGCTTGCGCGCCAGGACCTTGCCCGCGAACGCGACGAAGTCGTAGGCGACCACGTCGGGCACCTCGCCGAGGGCCTCCAGCACGGGGAGGGCGGCCTCGGCGTCCCGGTGGTACATCGCCACGCCCGCCATCAGGTCCTCCGGCGGCGGGCTGCCGTCCCGGACGTCCGGCAGCACCACCGGTTCCGCACCGGCCGCGCGCACCTGCGGGACGAAGTCCGCGCCGACCGCGTAGCTCACCCGCCAGCCACGCGACACCAGCTCCGACACCACGGCGAGGGTGGGGTTGACGTGCCCGTGGTCGGCGACGTTGACGAACAAGGCGTGCTTCACCGCGCCACCCCGCAGACCACGTGCTCGACCGGGGTGCAGTACGGCAGACCGGACAGCGGCTCACCGGCGAAGAACCGCAACGCGAGGTCCACCACCTCGGCCGGCCGCTCCAGGTGCACGAGGTGGTCGGCGTCGTGGATCGCGGTGAAGCGGGCGTCGGCGCACCGGGCCGCGGCCGCCCGGCTCAGGACCGGCGTGGTAAGCGGATCGTGCTCCCCGGTCGTGACCAGCACGGGGACGGGCAGGACGCGGCCGTCGTCGCCGGGGTGGTCGAGCAGCCGCCGGGTGTTGTCCAGGTACTTGGCGATGTCGGCGTCGGTCATCGCGCCCACCAGGCTGTCGAGGCACCGGCGGACCGCGGCCTGCCGCCGGATGCCCGGCGCGCGGCTGAGCATCAGGTCCAGCACCTCGGCGGTGAACTCCGCGTGCCTGCCCTGCTCGGCCAGCTCCACGCTGCGGGCGATGCGCCGGCGCAGCCGCCCGGTCACGTGCGTCATCGTGCCGACGAGCAGCAGGCGGCGCACCCGTTCGGGCCGCAGCTGCGCCCACCGGTGCGCGACACCACTGCCGTAGGAGGCGCCGACGACGTGCACCGGCTCCGGCGCGACGTGGTCGAGCAGGTGGTTGAGCGCGCCGGCGAGGAAGTCCACGCCGTAGCCGGGCGGCAGCCGGTCCGCCGCGCCCCAGCCGGGCAGGTCGACGGTGATCACGTCGGCGTGCCGGAGCAGATCGCGTTCCACCCGGCCCCACGCGTCCTTGTGCTGGAACGCGCCGCCCACCAGGACGATCGGCGCGAGTCTGCCGCCGCCGCGCACGATGCGGCCCGCGAACTCGAATCCGCCGAACGTGAGCGGGACGGTTTCCTGCCGGGTGGTCGTTGCCGTCACAAGCGATCTTCCTCGGTGTGGTCGGGGTTTGGGGTCCGCCACGTAACCACGTCGTCCTCCGCGGGCGCGCCGCGGAAACTCGATCGAGCCAACTTGACCACTCGCGCGTGTGACCACGGCGCAACAGGGCTTCCACCATGCGGAAGGCCCGTTGTATGAGCGGCGGCACACGATCAAGGATGGAACCGACGGAGTCAGCGCCGACCCCCGGAGGAGCCGCCGTGGACAGGGCTGTGCGGAGACCGATCCCCATGACCGCGGCGGGACGGCTGCTCGCCGTGCTCGACGCGTTCACACCGGGCCGCAGCTTGCTGACGTTGAGCGAAATCAGCCGACGGGCGGGGCTTTCGCTGACGACCGCGCACCGGCTCGCCGGCGAGCTGGTGAACTGGGGCGCCCTCGAACGCGACGACGACGGCCGCTACCGGATCGGGCTGCACCTGCTGGAGCTGGCCGCGCTCGCGCCGCGCGGGCTGGAACTGCGCGAACTGGCGCAGCCGTTCCTGGAGGACCTGTTCCACTCCACGCGGGCGCACGTGCACCTGGCGGTGCGGGACGGGCACGAGGTGGTGTACGTCGAGACGCTGCGGGCGCGCGGCACGGTGACGGTGCTGAGCCGGCTGGGGCAGCGGTGGCCGTTGCACGCCACCGGGACCGGGCTCGCACTGCTGGCCCACGCGGGTCGCGAGGTGCAGGAGCAGGTGCTGGAGGCGCCGCTGAAGCGCTTCACGCACAAGACGATCACCGACGCGCGGGAGCTGCGGCGGGTGCTGGCGGAGGTGCGGCGCACCGGGGTCGCGGTGGCGGAGGAGCAGTTGACGCTGGAGGCGGTGGCGATCGCGGCGCCGATCCGCGGTGCCGGTGACGAGGTGGTGGCCGCATTGGGCTTGGTCGTGCACGTGGACGAGTGCGAGCCGAGGGCGCTGGTGCCGGTGATGACCGCTGCGGCGCGGGGGATCTCGCGTGCGCTGGGCGCGCCGTCGGCGGCGGATGTGCGGGGCGTGGTGCGCGGGCGGTGATGTGGGTCGTGTCCCTGCGCGGCAACTCGATGCCGGGAGCGGCCCAACAGGGTGGCCGGGTTGGATGAGCCCATGACAATCACGTTCCTGCTCATCGCGCGGCTCCCCGGAGGCGGCGCGGAAGCCTTCGACGCCTACGAGGACGCCGTCCTGCCCCTCCTGGCCGAGTACGGCGGCCGCCTCGAGCGGCGGGTCCGATCCCTCGACGACGGCACCGAGGTGCACCTCGTCGGGTTCCCGGGCGAGCAGGAGTTCGGGGCCTACCGGGCCGACCCGAGGCGCGCCGAGCACGCGCACCTGCTCGAACGGTCCGGCGCGGCCATCGAACTACTGCCCGTCCGCGACCTCACTTCCCGAAACCCGCCGTCAGGCCGCTGACCAGCTGCCGCCGGCCCAGGATGTACAGCGCCAGCACCGGCAGCGTCGACAACACGACCGCCGCCAGCACCGCCGGGATGTTCACCCGGAACTGCCCCTGGAACGACCACAACGCGAGCGGCAGCACCCGCTGGTCCGGGCTCTGCGTCAGGATCAGCGGGAACAGGAACCCGTTCCACACGTTCAGCCCGTCGTACACCGCGACCGTCACCACCGCGGGCCGGATCATCGGCAGCACCAGGCTGAACAGCATCCGCCAGTCACCGGCGCCGTCCACCCGCATCGACTCGAACAGCTCGTTCGGCACGTCCCGCAGGAAGTTCGCCAGGATGATCACCGACAGCGGGATCGCGAACGCCACCGACGGCAGGATGATCGCCAGCAGCGTGTCGTACAGCTGCGCCCGCGTGATCAGGTAGTACACCGGGATGATCGTCGCCTGGATCGGGATCGCCAGGCCCAGCAGGTAGCCGCGGTAGGTGAACCGCGAGAACCACGTCGTGCCGCGCACCACGTAGTAGGCGGCCATCAACGCCACCGCGACCGCGATCGCCACCGTCGCCAGCGTCACGACCACACTGTTGGCGAAGTAGCGCCAGAAGTCGTTGCGCAGCACCAGCTCGTACGCGCTGAACGTCGGCGAGGTCGGCACCGACAACGGGTTCGCGTCGTAGAACCCGCGCTGGTTGCGCAGGCTCGTCACCACCACGTAGTACACCGGCACCAGAACGACGGCCAGCCACACGAACCCGGCGAGGCCGCCGAGGTAGTTCGGACGGGTCCGCATCACGCCCCCTCCAGCTGGCTGCCCCGCCGGAAGCTGGACAGCCTCGACAACCCCAGCGCCAGCGCGAGCCCGGCGACCACCAGCAGCACGGCCAGCGTGCTCGCCCGGCCCATGTCGTTGCCGGAGAACCCGGACAGGTACATGTCCAGCGGCAGCATCCGCGTCGCGTCGCCCGGACCGCCGCCGGTCAGCACGAACACCAGGTCGAAGTAGGTCAGCGAGCCGACCAGCATCATCGTCGACGACGTGATGATCGTGTAGC
Source organism: Amycolatopsis sp. NPDC006125 (assembly GCF_040614195.1). NCBI lineage: Bacteria > Bacillati > Actinomycetota > Actinomycetes > Pseudonocardiales > Pseudonocardiaceae > Amycolatopsis > Amycolatopsis sp. NPDC006125. Next base: position 27,780 of record NZ_JBEXTZ010000089.1, on the reverse strand, counting down.
GCAGCTGCGGCAGCGTGATGTGGAAGAACTGCCGCACCCGGCCAGCGCCGTCCAGTTCCGCCGCCTCGTACAGCGACTTCGGGATCTGCCGCACCCCGCCCTGGTAGAGCAGCGTGTGGAAGGGCACGAACTGCCAGGCGATCACGAAGATCACCACGTACAACGCCAGTGTCGGGTCGCCGAGCCAGTCCTGCGACAGGAAGTCCAGCCCGAACGCGCGGCTCATGCCGAAGTTCGGGTCGAGCAGCGCCTTGAACGCGATCGCGATGGCCGCCGCGGACAGCAGCATCGGCAGGAAGTACAGCACCCCGAGCAGCGCGCGGTACCGGCCGCGCCCGGCGATGAGCACGCCGAGGAGCAGCGAGATCGGCGTCTGCACCAGCCAGCTGACCACCATCACCTGCACGGACAGCCAGATCGCGTGGTAGGTCGCCGGGTCGGCGAGCGCCGCGGCCCAGTTCGCCAGCCCGGCCCACGACGGGTCGCCGATGCCGTCCCACTCCATGAAGCTCAGCACCGCGACCCCGCCGAGCGGCACGATCGCGAACACCCCGAAGAACGCCAGCGCGGGCACCGCCATCAGCGGGCTGGGGCCGGTCCGCAGCCGGCCGCGGCCGGGCGCCGGCGTGCGTGCCGGCGCCCGGTCCCGCTGTTCGAGAACCGTGCTCATTGCCCGATCGTCGCGTTCATGTTGGCGGAGAACTGCTCCGGCGTGATCTGCTTGAGGAACAGCTGCTCCAGGTTGGTCAGCAGCGCGTCAGCCTGGCCGGGGGAGAGCGCCTGGTCCCAGGACAGCTGGAAGTTCGGCGCCTTGCTGGCCATTTCGTACACGTAGGACAGGTACTGCGGGTCCTCGGTCTTCGCGAGCTTGTCCTCGATGCCGGTCAGCGGCGGCACCGAACCGCCGGCGAGCAGCGAGTCGACGTAGGAGTCGTTCATCAGGTCCTCGCGCAGGTACCGCAGCGCCGACTGCTTCTGCTCCTCGCTCGCGGTGGCCGAGACGGACCAGTAGTTGGCCGGGTTGCCGACGATGTTCGCCGGGTCGCCCTTGCCGCCGGACACGGTGGGGAACGTGGTCCAGCCGAGCTTGCCGCTCGAGATGAAGTCGGGGTCGGCCTGCTTGATGGTGGGGAAGGCCCAGGAGCCCATCAGGTACATCGCGGCCTTGCCGGTGAACAGCAGCGCGGTGTCGGCGTTGCTGTCGGTCGCGATCGAGTTGAAGCCGCGGACGAAGCCGCCGGCGTCGACGAGCTGCTGGATCATCGTGTTGGCGCGGATGATCGCCGGATCCGACCACGCGCCGGGCTTGCCGGCGACGATGTTGTTGAACACCTCGGGCCCGCCGATGCGGTCGACGAGGTACTCCTCCCACATCAGCTGCGGCCACTTGCTCTGCCCGCCGAGGGAGAACGGCGCGATGCCGGCCTGGTTGAACCGCGGCACCAGGGCCATCATGTCGTCCCACGTCTTCGGCGGCTGCGCGCCGATCTGGTCGAACAGTTCCTTGTTGTAGAACAGCACGACCGGCTGCATGCCGTTGTTCGGCACGGCGTAGGTCTTGCCGTCGAGCACGCCGGTGCGCGCCACCGACGGCAGGAACCGGTTCACGAACGCCGGGTCGTTCGCGGCCTCGGCGGACAGGTCCATGATCTTGCCGGAGTCCACCCAGGACTTGAGCAGGCCGCCGCTCCAGCTGAAGACCAGCGTCGGCGCCTCGTTCGCACCGATCGCGGTGCGGATCTTCTGCTTGTACGCGTCGTTGCCGAAGTACTGCGCGTCGACCCCGGACGACTCGAACGACGTCCGGAACGTCTGCTCGTCGCCGCCGGTGAGCGCCCACGCGGTGGCGCCGCCCCCGCCGGACGGACCGCTGGAGCCGCACGCGGTGGTGAGGGAGAGAACCGCGGCCAGTCCGGCCGCGATCACGGCGGTGCGCCGCTTGACCAGTGTCATGATGCGCCTTCCCCATCGAAGGTCCGAAAGTTTTCGGAAACACTCTGGTGTGTGTCGGAAGATATGCGGCCCACCTGGACGCGTCAAGAGCTGTTTCGGCAAGGAAAATAGCGTTATAGTCGCCTGAAACTTTTCGGCAAGAAACTTGGTTGGAGGGTGCGGTGCCTGCCGGTTCCCAGCGCGCGACGCTCGCGATGGTCGCGGAGGCCGCCGGGGTTTCGCTGCCGACCGTCTCCAAGGTGCTCAACGGTCGCGGCGACGTGGCGGCGGCGACCCGGCAGCGGGTCCAGGACGTGTTGAAGGAACTGGGTTACGTGCCCCAGTCCGGTCGGCGCACGGTAGGGCCGGCGCGCGTGGTGGACCTGGTGTTCGACGACCTGGTGAGCCCCTACTCGCTGGAGGTCCTGCGCGGGGTCACCGAGGCGGGCGCGGAAACCGGGGTGGACGTCGTGGTCGGGCGCCTGCCGGAGTCCGACGACGACGACTGGGCGCGGCGCCTGCGCCTGGCCGGGCGCGAGGGGCTGATCGTGGTCACCTCCGAGCTGACCCGCGCCCAGGTCGAGGGCTTCGCGCGCGCCGGGCTGCCGCTCGTGGTCATCGATCCGCTGAACCTGCCGCGCGTCGAGGTGACCAGCGTCGGCGCGACCAACTGGAACGGCGGGGTGTCCGCCACCGAGCACCTCCTGCAGCTGGGCCACCGGCGCATCGCCTACGCGGGCGGGCCGGTGCAGGCCTCCTGCAGCCAGGCCCGCCAGCACGGCTACCGCGCGGCGCTGGAGAACGCCGGCGTGACCGTCGATCCGCGGCTGATCCTGCACGGCGCCTTCGGCTACCCGGACGGGCTGGAGATGGGCGGGCGGCTGCTCGACCTGCCGGAGCCGCCGACCGCCGTGTTCGCCGGCAGCGACGCGACCGCGCTGGGCGTGATGGAAGCGGCCCGGCGGCGGGGACTGCGCGTGCCCGAGGACCTGTCGGTCGTCGGGTTCGACGACACCATGCTCGCCGAGCTGGCCACGCCCGCGCTGACCACGGTGCGGCAGCCGTTGCAGGACATGGGCCGCGTCGCGCTGCGCACGCTGATGCGGCTCGCTGCCGGCGAAACCCTCGACTCCCACCACGTGGAGCTGGCCACCAACCTGGTGGTGCGCGATTCGACGACGAACCTGCGAGGAGCACCATGACGGAACCGACCTGGCGTGACAGCGCGCTGCCCGCCGCAGCCCGAGCCGAGGCGCTGCTGGCGGAGATGACCCTCGAAGAGAAGGTGGCGCAGCTGGGCAGCGCATGGCCGGGCAACGAGCAGCTGAACGGCAACGTCGCGCCGATGCAGGACGTCTTCGCGCGTGGCGGGGTGCCGTTCGAGCAGGCGCGGGAGAACGGCATCGGGCACCTGACGCGGGTGTTCGGCACGGCGCCGGTCAGCGCGGCCGAGGGCGCGGCGCGGGTCGAGGCGCTGCAGCGGGAGATCGTCGAGGAGACCCGGCTGGGCATCCCGGCGATCGTGCACGAGGAGTGCCTGACCGGGTTCACCACCTACGGCGCCACCGTGTACCCGGCGGCACTGGCGTGGGCGGCGACGTTCGACCCGGAACTGGTCGAGCGGATGGCGTCGGCGATCGCGGACGACATGCGCGCCTCCGGGGTGCACCAGGGCCTGTCGCCGGTGCTGGACGTCGTGCGGGACTACCGGTGGGGCCGGGTCGAGGAGACCCTCGGCGAGGACCCGTACCTGGTCGGCACGCTCGGCGCCGCGTACGTGCGTGGCTTGGAGCGCAACGGGATCGTCGCCACGCTCAAGCACTTCGCCGGGTATTCGGCGTCGCGCGCGGCCCGCAACCACGCGCCGGTGTCGATCGGCCAGCGGGAGCTGCGGGACGTGATCCTGCCGCCGTTCGAGATGGCGATCCGCGAGGGCGGGGCGCGGTCGGTGATGAACGCCTACGTCGACCTCGACGGGGTGCCCGCGGCGGCGAACGCGCCGCTGCTGACCGGGATCCTGCGGGACGAGTGGGGTTTCGAGGGCGTGGTGGTGTCCGACTACTGGGCCATCGCGTTCCTGGGCAGCATGCACCGGGTCGCCGACAGCACCGGGCAGGCCGGGGCGCTCGCGCTGGCCGCCGGCATCGACGTCGAGCTGCCGGACACCCTGTGCTATGGCAAGGAACTCATCGAGCTGGTGCGTTCGGGCGAGGTGCCGGAGTCCCTTGTGGACCGTGCGGTCGGCAGGCTGCTGCGGCAGAAGGCGGAGCTGGGCCTGCTCGACGCGGACTGGGCGCCGCGGGCGCGGCCGGTGGACCTGGACTCGCCGCGCAACCGGGCGATCGCTCGGGAGCTGGCGGAGAAGTCGGTGGTGCTGCTCGCCAACGACGGCACGCTGCCGTTGCGCGCGAAGCGGATCGCGGTCGTCGGTCCGTGCGCGGACGACCCGCTGGCGTTCATGGGCTGCTACTCGTACCCGAACCACGTGCTGCCGCGCTATCCCGAGTACGGCATCGGGGTCGAGGCGCCGTCGCTGCTGGAGTCGCTGCGCGCGGAACTGCCGGACGCGGTGATCACCTCGGCGGCCGGCTGCCCGATCCGCGACGAGGACCGGTCCGGCTTCGCCGAAGCGGTGGACGCCGCGCGGGACGCGGACGTGTGCATCGCCGTGGTCGGCGACCGGGCGGGCCTGTTCGGCGAGGGCACCTCCGGCGAGGGCTGCGACGCCCCGGACCTGCGGCTGCCCGGCGTGCAGGACGGGCTGCTGACCGAACTGCTGGCCACCGGCACGCCGGTGGTGGTGGTCGTGGTGTCCGGCCGTCCGTACGCGCTGGGGGACCACACCGGGGCGGCGGCACTGGTGCAGGCGTTCATGCCCGGCGAGGAGGGCGGCCCGGCGCTGGCGGGTGTCCTGTCCGGACGGACGAACTTCGGCGGACGTCTCCCGGTGCAGGTGCCGCGGGTGGCAGGCGCGCAGCCGAGCACCTACCTGCAGCCCCCGCTCGGCGGCAACAGCGAGGGCATCAGCAACCTCGACCCGAGCCCGCTGTTCCCGTTCGGGCACGGCATCTCCTACACCACGTTCGACTACGAGGACCTGACGCTGAGCGCGCGTGAGGTGCCGACCGACGGCGAGGTCGAGGTCTCGGTGCGGGTGCGCAACTCCGGCGACCGCGCCGGGGACGAGGTGGTGCAGCTGTACGTGAATGACGTGCTCGCGCAGGTGACCCGCCCGGTGCGGCAGCTGGCCGGGTTCGCGCGGATCACCCTCGGCGCGGGGGAGGCGCGGACGGTGACGTTCCGGCTGCACGCCGACCGGCTCGCGTTCACCGGACTGGACCTGCGCCGGATCGTCGAACCCGGCACGATCGAGGTGTTCGCCGGCCGCTCGGCCGACGACCTGCCCTGCCGCGCCGCGTTCGAGCTGACCGGCCCGGTGCGCGAGGCCGGGCACGACCGCGTGCTGACCACGCCCGTTCAGTCGCTGGGGGAGACCAGCCCGGTTTCGTAGGCGAGGACGACGGCCTGGGCGCGGTCGCGCAACGACAGCTTGGCGAAGATGCGGGCCACGTGGGTCTTGACCGTCGCCTCGCTGAGCGTCAGCTCCGCGGCGATCTCGGCGTTCGACCGGCCCCGCGCGACGAGGGTGAGAACCTCCAGTTCGCGCGGGGTCAGGACGGCGAGATCGCGGTGCAGCGCCGGACGTGGTCGCGCCGCGGCGAAGCGCTCCACCAGCCGCCGGGTGATCGACGGGGCCAGCAGCGCGTCGCCGGTGCCGACCAGGCGCACCGCGGCCACCAGGTGCTCCGGGGTGACGTCCTTGAGCAGGAACCCGCTGGCCCCCGCGGCGAGCGCGTCGTAGACGTAGCGGTCGAGGTCGAACGTGGTCAGCATGAGCACCCGGCAGCCGGGGTCGCGCGCCAGGATGCGGCGCGCGGCCTCCAGGCCGTCCATCGCGGGCATGCGGATGTCCATGAGCACGACGTCCGGCTCCAGGTCGCGGACGGTGGCGACGGCCTCCGCGCCGTCCGCGGCCTCGCCCACGACGTCGACGCCGCCGGAGGCCAGGATCATGCGGAAGCCGGTGCGCACCAGGGCCTGGTCGTCGGCGATCACCACACGCGGCCCGGTCACGGCCGCTCCAGCGGGATCTTCGCCCGGACCCGGAACCCGCCGCCGATGCGCCGCCGGGCGTCCAGGTCGCCGCCGAACACGGCCACGCGCTGCCGCAGCCCGAGCAGGCCGCGTCCCTCCTCGGTCTCGCCGGACGGGGCCGGGGCGTCCCCGGACAGCACGCTGGGCCCGCTGTTGAGCACCTCGACGCGCAGGTAGCGGTCGGAGTACCGCACGGTCACCTCCGCCTGCCGCCCGTCGCCGTGCTTGAGTGCGTTGGTGAGCGCTTCCTGGATGATCCGGTACGCCGTCAGGTCCACTCCGGACGGCAACGGCCGCGGCTCGCCGGACACGCGGACCTCCACCGGCAGCCCGGCGAACGCGATCCGGTCGATCAGCGGGCTGAGCCTGCTCAGGCTGGGCTGCGGCGACAGGTCCGCGGTCTCGTCACCGTCGGCGGGCGGGGCGAGCACGCCGAGCAGGTTCCGCAGCTCGGTCATCGTGTCCCGCCCGGCCGCCTCGACCGCTTCCAGCGCCGTCGCGACCTGCGCGGGTTCGGTCGCGAGCACCCGGCGCGCGGCCCCGGTCTGCACCACCATGACGCTCACGTTGTGGCTGACGATGTCGTGCAGCTCCCGCGCGATCCGCGCCCGCTCGTCGTCGACCGCGCTGCGCGCCGCACTCTCCCGTTCCCGCTCCAGCAGCCAGCCGCGCTCCTCCAGCGCCCTCGCGAACGCCCGCCGCGCGCGCCCGAGCCGGACCGCCAGCACGGCGGCCACCAGGCACGCCACCGCGGCGACAACCAGTTCCCACACCCGGCAACTGTGTCAGGACCCGGAGCGACGCGCATCCACCGCCGGACTACATCCCCGGGATGACCCGCGCCGGGAGTTACCTCCCCGGACCGATGCCCGCACCGGGCACTCGGTCGCAGGATGGCCGGCGTGACCAGAGATGACGGCGCGGTCGTGCGGTTGACCGACGTGCGCAAGGAGTACAGCGAATCGGTCGCCCTGGACGGGGTCTCCCTGGAGATCCGGGCCGGGGAGGCGGTCGCGGTGATGGGGCCCTCCGGCAGCGGTAAGTCCACGCTGCTGAACATGGTGGCCGGGCTGGACCGCCCGACGTCCGGCTCGGTCGTCGTGCACGGCGAGGACCTGGGGAAGCTGAACGAGACCGGGCTGGCACTGTTCCGCCGTCGCCGGATCGGCATGATCTTCCAGTTCTTCAACCTGCTCGACGACCTGCCCGCGCTGGACAACGTGGCGCTGGCCGCCCAGCTCACCGGCACCCCGGCAGGCCAGGCCCGCAAGCGCGCGCTCGAACTGCTCGGCGAACTCGGCATCGCCGGGCGCCGCAACGTCTACCCGGCCCGGCTGAGCGGCGGCGAGCGGCAGCGCGTCGCGGTCGCGCGGGCGCTGATGAACCGGCCCGCGCTGCTGCTGGCCGACGAGCCGACCGGCGCGCTGGACAGCCGGTCCGGCGAGCAGGTGATGGACCTGCTGCTCGACCTCAACCAGATCGGGCAGACGCTGCTGCTGGTGACGCACGACGAGCGGCTCGCCACCCGGTGCGCCAGCCGCGTGGTCGAGGTCGCCGACGGGCGGGTCGCGCGCGAGACCAGCCTGGAGCGGACGCCGTGAGCGCGGTGTGGCGGGTGGCGCGGGCCGCGGTGGGGCGCCGACGGCTCCAGACCGCGGTGATCGGCCTGGTCGTGACCATCTCCACGGCGACGATCGTGCTGGCGCTCGGGCTGCTGGTGTCGTCGTCGGCTCCGTTCGACCGGGCGCACGAGCAGCAGAGCGGCGCGGACCTGGTCGCGGCGTTCGACCGCACCCAGGTGACCGACGATCAGCTGACCAGGGCCGCCGCGGGGGCCGAGGCGGTGGCCGGGCCGTTCGCCCAGCTCACCCTCGACACCTCGCAGAGCGCGCAACGCGTCGGGCCGTCCCTGACCACCGTGGGGCGCGCGGACCCCGGCGGGCCGGTGGACCGGGTGGACGTGTGGGAGGGCCGGTGGGCCGCCGCGCCGGGCGAGATCGTCCTGAACCTGGTCCCCGGCACCACCCTGGTGCCGCTCGGGAGCCGGATCGAGGTTCCGGGGCAGCCCGCGCTGACCGTCGTCGGGTTCGCCTACTCGGTGAGCGCGTCCGCCGACGCGTGGGTCACCCCCGCCCAGGCGGCGGCGCTGCAGCCCACCGCGAGCCAGGTGCTCTACCGGTTCGCCGCGGCCGCGACCGCCACGGACATCGCCGCCGGGCAAGCGGCGGTGACGGCCGGGCTGCCGCCCGGGGCGCTGCTGGGCGCGCAGTCCTACCTCACGGTGAAGCAGCAGCTCGTCACCGAGGTCGGGGTGTACGTGCCGTTCCTGGTCGTCTTCGGGTTCCTCGGGCTCGCGGTCGCGGTGCTGATCGTCGCCAACGTGGTCGGCGGCGCGGTGGTGGCCGGCTACCGCGACATCGGGATGCTCAAGGCGCTCGGCTTCACCCCGGACCAGGTGATGGGGGTCTACCTGGTGATGGTCCTGGTCCCGTCCGCCGCCGGGTGCGTGCTGGGCACGGTGCTCGGGAACGTGGTCGCGCGGCCGCTGCTGGCCGACGCGTTTCAGGTCTTCGGCGCTGGAGCGGTCGGCATCGACGTCTGGGTGGACGTCGCGGCGTTGCTCGGGATGCCGGCCGTGGTCGCCCTGGCCGCGCTGGTGTCCGCGCTGCGGGCGCGCCGGCTGCCCGCGGCCGCGGCGATCAGCGCGGGCAGCGCGCCCCGGCCGGGGCGGGCGCTCGCCGTCCAGCGCCGGTTGTCCGGCCTGCGGCTGCCGCGCTCGGTGAGCCTCGGCCTCGGGGTGCCGTTCGCCCGCCCGGCACGCAGCGGCCTGACGCTGGCCGCGGTCGTCCTCGGCGTCACCACCGTGACGCTCGCGATCGGCGTGACGCTGTCGGTGAACGCCTACAACTCGGCGGTGCGGCCGTCCCACCCGGACCGCATCGACGTGGTGGCGGGCGGGCCGGCGCTGTCGGACGGCGCGTCGCCGAAGCCCGGCGCCGCGACGACGCTGACCGACGCCGAGGACGAGGCGCTGCTGCGCACGACACCCGGCGCGGAGCTCGTCGCCGCGGTGGCCACGAAGATCGTCAACGTGGTCGGCGGGCAGCAGACCGCGACGATCGAGTTCTCCCGCGGCGACTCCGCGGCCCTCGCCCCCCAGGTCACGAGCGGCCACTGGCCGGACAGGCCGGGGCAGGTGGCGGTGCCGTCGAGGTTCCTCAACCAGCGCGGGCTCGCGATCGGCGACACCGTCACCGTGGAACTCGCCGGGCAGCGCACCCCGGTGCGAATCGTCGGCGTCGTGCTGACCAACAACGCCGACACGATCTTCGCCGACTGGTCCACGCTGACGCTGCTCGACCCGGCCGCGCGGGCCGACACCTACACGGTCGAACTCGCGCCGGGCATCGACCAGCTGGCCTACCGGGCCGCGGTCGAGGCCGGCGACCCCGGCCTGACCGTGCTGCCCCCACGCGACGGGACGTCGAGCCAGGCCGTGGTGCTCATCGGCTCCGCCACGCTCCTGACCCTGGTGCTGGGCGCCGTCGCCGCGCTCGGCGTGTTCAACACCGTCGTCCTCAACGCCCGCGAACGGCGGCGCGACCTCGGCATGCTGAAGTCGATCGGCATGACACCGCGCCAGGTCACCGTGATGCTGGTGACCTCGATGGGCGCGCTGGGACTGGTCGGCGGCCTGATCGGCGTGCCGCTCGGGATCCTCGCGCACCGGGGGGTCGCCCCCGCGATGATGCGCGCGGCCCAGTCCGACGTCTTCGGGTTCGTCCTGGACGTCTACCGCGCGCCGGTGGTGGCCCTGCTGGCGCTGGCCGGGATCCTCATCGCGGTGGCGGGCGCGCTCATCCCGGCACGCGGCGCCGCGCGGACGCCCATCGCGGCCGTCCTGCGCAGCGAATGACCGGCTACGCCAGCCGCTCCACGGCCTCGGCCAGCGTGCGCAGCTCGTCCTCGGTGTTGTAGTAGTGCACGGACGCCCGCACCATGTCCGGCAGGCGCCGCACCTCCTGGTCGTACTGGTAGGAGGTGGGGCGCGCCACCGAGGTGTTGATCTTCGCCTGGGCCAGCGCCCGCTGGACCTCCGCGGCATCGGTCCCGGCCACGCTGAAGGTGACGATGCCGCACTTGCGCTTGCCCTGGTCGTGCACCGACACGCCGGCGATCTGCGACAGGTCCGCCCGCAACCGCGCGGCCACCGCGGTGACCCGCTCCTCGATGGCGGCCAGGCCGATCTCCAGGGCGTACTCGACGGCAGCGCCGAGGCCGAGCACGAGGCCGTGGTTGCGTTCCCAGGTCTCGAAGCGGCGGCCGTCCGGCGCGATCTCGAAGGTGTCCGGCGCGGTCCAGGTGGCCGAGTGCAGGTCGAGCATCGCGGGCTCGAGCCGCTCGCGCAGCCGCGGGTGCGTGTAGAGGAAGCCGGTGCCGCGCGGGCCGCGGAGGTACTTGCGGCCGGTGCCGGACAGCGCGTCGCAGCGCAGGCGGCGCACGTCGAGGTCCAGCTGCCCGGCCGACTGGCACGCGTCGAGCAGGAACGGGATCCCGGCCCGCTCGGCGATCGCGCCGACCTCTTCGGCCGGGTTGACCAGGCCGCCCTGGGTCGGCACGTGGGTGATCGCGATGAGCTTGACGTCGCCGTCCAGGCGGCGCTCCAGGTCGGCGACGTCCAGCTGGCCGCTCTCGTCGTCGTCGACGACCTCGACCACCGCGCCGGTGCGGCGGGCGACCTGCAGGTAGGCGATCGCGTTGCTGGCGTACTCCGACCGGCAGGTCAGGATGCGGTCGCCGGGCTCGAAGCGGAACGCGTAGAAGACGGCCTGCCACGACCGGGTCGCGCTGTCGGTCACCGAGATGTCGGCGGCCTCCGCGCCGAGGAACCGGGCGATCCCGTCGGTCACGCCCTGGATGCGGTCGGCGTGCGCGGCCGCGGTTTCGTAGCCGCCGCGCACCGACTCCTCCCGCAGGTAGTCGAGCACCGTGTCGGTGACCTGCCGCGGCGGCAGGGCCGAGCCGGCGTTGTTGAGGTGCACGACCTCGTCCGTGCCGGGGGTGTCGCGGCGGAAGCGGTCGACGTCTTCTTCGCGCAGTGTCGTCACAGCCCGACCATATTGGGCGCGTGCAGGCTGGGACAGCGGTTTACCACGTCGTCCCAGTCGTACCGGGGCGCGAAGCGGCGCAGGGCCGCCAGCGTCGCCGGCATGCGGCCGCGCGCGGAGCCGTCGGCGATCTTGACCGCCACCGTGACGCCGTCCGGCAGGACCGCGATCTGCACGGCCTCGGCGCCGTCCTTGGCGATCAGCCCGGGCACCGCGGTCATGAGCTGGGTGACGTCCCGGTTCGGGCCGGCCAGCATCTCCGGGTGCCTGCGGATCGCTTCCGCCACGCGGTGTTCCGGGGTGCCCGGCGGGGCGGTGGCGACCCGCTGGACGGCGGTCGCGAGGCCGCGCAGGGAGATCGCGAACAGCGGCGCGCCGCACCCGTCGACGGCGGTGTGCGCGATCGGCTCGCTCGCTAGCTCGGCCACCGTCTCGGCGAGCTTCACCTGCAGCGGGTGCGCGGGGTCCAGGTAGTCGTGGGTGGACCAGCCGTTCAGCTTCGCGGTGGCGAGCATCGCGGCGTGCTTGCCGGAGCAGTTGTGCGCGAGCCGCCGCGGCGCGCGTCCCTCGGCGATCCACACGTCGTGCAGGACCGGGTCGTGGGGGAGGTGGGCGGGGCACTGCAGGTCGTCCTCGGTGAGCTCCCCGAGGATCTTGCGCGCCCCGTCGAGGTGGAACTCCTCCGCCGAGTGGCTCGCGGACGCCAGCGCGAGCAGGTCGGGCGGCAGGTCGAGCCCGAGCCGCACCATGCCGGCGGCCTGCATGAGCTTCGCCGTGGACCGGGGGTAGCCCGGCTCGTCGACGTCGCCCCCGGCCTCCAGCACCTCGCCACCGGGGCCGAGGACGACCCGCGATCCGAAGTGGACGCTTTCCACGAGCCCGTCGCGGACTACCTGAACGAGGGGGATCACCACGCCCCGAGGCTCGCCGCGTCACATCGGCCTGTCAACCGGATGCTCGTCACTACACGGTCTTGATCACGCCGCCGTCGGCCAGGTAGTCGGCGCCGGTCAGGTTGCCCGAGCGGGGCGAGGCGAGGAACGTCACCAGCGCGGCCGTCTCCTCGGGCTCGGTCAGCCTGCCGGTGGTGATGCCCATCGACGCGGGCACGCCGGCCAGGAACTCCGCCAGCGGGACCCCGGCAGCCGCCGCCAGCTCGCCCGCGTACCCCTCCGGGTCGGCCCAGTTGGCGGTCCGCGTCGGGCCGGGGCTGACGGTCAGCGCGCGCAGGCCGCGTGACCCGAACTCCTCGGCCAGCGCCTTCGTCAGGTTCGTCAGCGCCGCCTTGGCCGTGCCGTAGTCGACCGGCTGGAAGGCCGCCCGCGCCCCGATCGACGAGATGTTGATCACGATGCCGCGCCGCCGGAGGAGTCCCGGCAGCAGTGCCCTGGTCACCCGCACGGTCGAAAACAGGTTCAGCTCGTACGTGCGCTGCCACGCCTCGTCGTCGATGTCCAGGAAACCGCCCGCCCGCATGCTGTCCATGGTCACGCCGCCGAGGTTGTTGACCAGGATGTCGACGTCCCCGGCCCGCTCCGCGAGCAGCGCCACCCCCTCGCGGGTCGTCAGGTCCGCCCGCACCGGCACGCCTTCGCTCACGGTGCGTGCCGCCGCGAACACCGTCACGCCCTCGGCGGCCAGCGCGCGGACGACCGCCAGGCCGATCCCCTTGCTCGCGCCGGTCACGACCGCCGTCTTGCCGTCCAACTGCAGGTCCACGTGCTCTCTCTTTCTTGAACTAGAGTTACAAAATGAAGGCAGCGCAAAAACGCCGCAGGTCAGCGGGTTCAGATCGCGCGCAGAGCGGTGCCGGCCAGGTCGGCGAGGCGGTGCGGGTCCGGGTCGGCCTTGGCCAGCACGCGGATGCCGTTGATGGTGGTGAGCAGGAACGACGCGAGCGCCCGCGCGTCGGCGGCGGGGTCGATCTCGCCCGACCGCTGCCCCTCCTCGATGGTGCTGCGGAAGGCGGCCTCCTGCCGCTCGAAGGTGCGCCGCACCAGGTGGTTGACCACCTCGTCGGCCGCGCCGAACTCGACCGCCGCGTTGGCCATCATGCAGCCACGCCGGTCTTCGCGGGCCGCGTCGACGACGAGCTCCAGCGCCGCGCGCAGCCGCTCGCGGGCCGGGCCGGGTCCGTCCAGCACCTCGATCAGCCGGACCGTCTCGCGCTCGTAGTAGCGCCGCAACGCCCGCTCGTAGAGGGCGTGCTTGCTGTCGAACGCGTTGTACAGGCTGCCCCGCCCGATGCCCAGCGCGTCGACGAGCTGCTGGGGCGTGGTGCTGCCGAATCCGTTCGCCCAGAAGACCTCCATCGCCTTGTCCACGGCGGCGTCCACGTCGAAGGCCTTCGATCTCGCCATGCCGGAACCGTAGCTCATACTGGAACTGGAGGTCAAATAAACTTCGCTCGGCACGTCGGCGCGTTTTTCGTCGGTGCCGCGAGCTAGGCTGATCCCTCCAGGCCGGGAGTCAGCGTGAAACAAGGGGAGGTTCCTGCTGGTGTCGAACGATTCCTTCGTCCACCTGCACGTGCACACCGAGTACTCGATGCTCGACGGTGCGGCGAAGATCGCCCCGCTGTTCGCCGAGGCGAGTCGTCTCGGCATGCCCGCGGTCGGGATGACCGACCACGGCAACATGTACGGGGCGGACGAGTTCTACCAGCAGTCGCGCAAGGCCGGACTCAAACCCATTATCGGCATCGAGGCCTACATCGCGCCGGAGTCGCGGTTCACCAAGAAGCCGATCTTCTGGGGGCAGGCCTCGCAGCGGGGCTCGGACGAGTTCGGTGAGGGCGGTGACGTCTCCGGTGGTGGTGCGTACACGCACATGACGATGCTGGCGGAGAACGCGACGGGGTTGCGCAACCTGTTCAAGCTGTCGTCGCTGGCCTCGATCCAGGGCTACTACCGCAAGCCGCGGATGGACCGGGAGCTGATCGCGGAGAACGCCTCCGGCATCATCGCCACCACCGGCTGCCCCTCGGGTGAGGTGCAGACCCGGTTGCGGCTGGGGCAGAAGGCCGAGGCGATCCAGGCCGCCTCGGATTACAAGGACATCTTCGGGGCGGACAACTTCTTCCTGGAGCTGATGGACCACGGCCTGCCCATCGAGCGGTCGGTGCGCGAGGGGCTGCTGGAGATCGGCAAGCTGCTCGACCTCAAACCGCTGGCCACCAACGACTCGCACTACGTCACCAAGGACCAGGCCGACTCGCACTCGGCGCTGCTGTGCGTGCAGTCGGGCAAGACCCTCAACGACCCGAACCGGTTCAAGTTCGACGGCGACGGCTACTACCTGAAATCGGCCGCCGAGATGCGCGAGTACTGGGACACCGAAGTCCCCGGCGCCGCCGACTCCACCCTCCTCATCGCCGAACGCGTCCAGTCCTACGAAGACGTCTACACCCACAAAGACCGCATGCCCGTCTTCGAGGTGCCCGAGGGGCACGACGAGGCGTCGTGGCTGCGTGCCGAGGTCGACCGCGGCCTGGCCTGGCGGTTCCCGGAGGGCGCGCCCGAGGGCTACCGCGAGCGGCTCGAGATGGAGCTCGAGGTCATCATCGGGAAGGGCTTCCCGGCCTACTTCCTCGTCGTCGCCGACCTCATCAACTACGCCCGCAAGGTCGGCATCCGGGTCGGCCCCGGCCGTGGTTCGGCGGCGGGTTCGCTGGTCGCCTACGTGCTCGGCATCACGAACCTGGACCCGATCCCGCAGAAGCTGCTGTTCGAGCGGTTCCTGAACCCCGAGCGCGTGTCGATGCCCGACATCGACATCGACTTCGACGACCGCCGCCGCGGCGAGATGATCCGCTACGCCACCGAGAAGTACGGCGCGGACAAGGTGGCCCAGGTCATCACCTTCGGCACCATCAAGACGAAGGCCGCGATCAAGGACTCGGCGCGCGTGCACTTCGGCCAGCCGGGTTACGCGATCGCGGACAAGATCTCCAAGGCGCTGCCGCCGCCGATCATGGCGAAGGACATCCCGCTGTCCGGCATTGTGGACCCGCAGCACGAGCGCTACGGCGAGGCCGCCGAGGTCCGCACGCTGATCGAGACCGACGAAGAGGTCTCCACGATCTTCAACACCGCCCGCGGCCTGGAGGGCCTGATCCGCAACGCGGGCGTGCACGCCTGCGCGGTCATCATGTCCAGCGAGCCGCTGATGGACGCCATCCCGCTCTGGCAGCGGGACGACGGGTCGATCATCACCGGGTGGGACTACCCGTCCTGCGAGGCCATCGGCCTGTTGAAGATGGACTTCCTGGGCCTGCGCAACCTCACCGTCATCGGCGACGCCATCGACAACATCAAGGCCAACCGCGGCATCGACATCGACCTGGACACCCTGGGCGTCGACGACCCGGAGACCTACAAGCTGCTGTCCCGCGGCGACACGCTCGGCGTGTTCCAGCTGGACGGCGGCCCGATGCGGGACCTGCTGCGCCGCATGCAGCCGACGGTGTTCGACGACATCGTCGCGGTCGGCGCGCTGTACCGGCCCGGCCCGATGGGCATGAACGCCCACAACGACTACGCCGACCGGAAGAACAACCGGCAGCAGGTCAAGCCGATCCACCCCGAGCTGGAAGAGCCCCTGAAGGAGATCCTGGCCGACACGTACGGCCTGATCGTCTATCAGGAGCAGATCATGCACATCGCGCAGAAGGTCGCCGGCTACTCGATGGGCCGAGCGGATGTTCTGCGCCGCGCGATGGGCAAGAAGAAGAAGGAGGTCCTCGACAAGGAGTTCGAGGGCTTCCACGCCGGGATGAAGGAGAACGGCTTCTCCGACGAGGCCATCCAGGCGCTGTGGGACACGATCCTCCCGTTCGCCGGGTACGCGTTCAACAAGAGCCACGCGGCCGCCTACGGCCTGGTGTCGTACTGGACCGCTTACCTCAAGGCGAACTACACCGCGGAGTACATGGCCGCGCTGCTCACCTCGGTGGGTGACAACAAGGACAAGTCCGCCGTCTACCTGTCCGAGTGCCGCCGCCTCGGCATCAAGGTGCTGCCCCCGGACGTCAACGAATCCGGCCAGCGCTTCGCCGCGGTCGGCGACGACATCCGCTTCGGCATGGGCGCGGTCCGCAACGTCGGCGCCAACGTCGTGGAGTCGATCATCAAGACCCGCCAGGAGAAGGGCAAGTACTCCTCCTTCACCGACTTCCTGGACAAGTCGGAGCTGGTGGCCTGCAACAAGCGGGTCATCGAATCGCTGATCAAGGCCGGCGCGTTCGACAGCCTCGGCAACACCCGCCTGTCGATGATCCAGGTGCACGAAGACGCGGTCGACGCGGTGGTGCCGCTCAAGCGCCAGGAGGCGATGGGCCAGTTCGACCTGTTCGGGGCGTTCGGCGGGGACGGCGACGCGGCCGAGCCCGCGCCTTCGTCGTCGCCGCTGGCGCACCTCAAGTTCGGCGACGAGGAGTGGCCGCGCAAGCAGCTGCTCGCCTACGAGCGGGAGATGCTCGGCCTATACGTGTCCGCGCACCCACTGGACGGCGCCGAGCGGATCCTGCGCAAGCACGCCCCGCGCCCGATCGCCGCGATCCTGGACAACCCGCCGAAGGAAGGCGAGCTGGTCATCTCCGGCCTGATCACCTCACTGGAACGCCGGGTCAACAAGAAGGGCGAACCCTGGGCCATCTGCACGGTCGAGGACATGGACGCCTCACTGGAAGTCCTGTTCTTCCCCAAGTCCTACGCCCTGTTCCAGGCCGACCTCATCGAAGACAACGCCGTCCTGGTCAAGGGCCGCGTCAACTGGCGCGAGGACAAGATGTCCGTCTTCGGCGGCGGCCTCGTCCCGCTGGACCTGTCGGAGATCGGCAACGGTGAGGACGAGCCCCCGCTCGTGCTGCGCTGCACCGCGGAGCGCCTGGACAAGAGCGTGGTCGGCGAGCTGAAGTCGACGCTGCTCGCCCACCGCGGCGACACCCCCGTCCGCTTGAAGCTGGTAGGCAAACAACGCGAGACGACGTTCGCCCTGTACGACTACCCGGTCAAGGTGAGCTCGATGCTGATGGGTGAACTGAAAGGCATCCCCGGCATCACCGCCGGCACCTAAACAGGCACAAGCACCAGCACACCCCAACGGCCACCCGGCAACGAAAGCCGCCCACCCCACGAGCCAGCCCCCTCCCGCAACCCGATCCCCAGCCAAATCGGTTGCCGAGCAGCGGGGTCAAGGTACTCTTTCCAGCCTTGACGCCGCTTCTCGGCAACCGAACACTGAAAGATCGGGTTCGGGAGGGCACCAAGATCCGGGCGTAGCGAAGCGAAGCCCGGCGCCCGAGATACCCGCGTAGCGCGCGCAACCACAACGAACAAGCCACCATGGATGAGTGACCCTCACCCAGCAACAAGACCCACGCCGCTGGAAAGCCCTGGCCGTAACGCTCACCGCCGGTTTCATGGGCCTGCTGGACATCAGCATCGTGAACGTGGCGTTGCCGTCCATCCAGAAGGGGATCGGCGGCGACGCCGGCACCGCGCAGTGGGTCGTGTCGGGCTACGCGCTCACCTTCGGCCTGGTGCTGGTGTCCGGCGGCAGGCTGGGCGATGCCCTGGGCAGGCGCCGGATGTTTCTCATCGCGTTGGCGGCGTTCGTGGCGATGAGCGCGTTCGCCGGTGCCGCGCCGACGGGTGAGGTGCTGGTCGTCGCGCGGTTGCTGCAGGGGTGCGCGGCCGGGTTGCTCACGCCGCAGAACACCGGGCTGATCCAGGACCTGTTCCGCGGCGCGGAGCGGGGGAAGGCGTTCGGCGCGTTCGGGTCGGTCGTCGGCATCTCCACGGCTGTCGGGCCGGTGCTGGGTGGTCTCATCCTCGCCGTGTTCGGTGAGGAGCACGGGTGGCGGTGGGTGTTCTTCGTGAACGTGCCGATCGGGGCGTTCGCGTTCGTGCTGGCGTTGCGGTTGCTGCCGCGTGCCGAGGGCCGTCCCGCGCGGCTGCGGTCCGAGATCGACTTCGTCGGTGTGCTGCTGCTCGGGCTCGCCGTGCTGGGCGTGCTGCTGCCGCTGGTGGAGTCCGAAGAGGACGGTCTGCGGCGGCTGTGGTGGTTGTTCCCGGTCGCGGCGGTGTTCGGGTTCGCGTTCGTCCGCTGGGAGCGGCGTGTGGTGCGGCACGAGCGCACGCCGCTGATGGACGTCCGGTTGTTCACCGAAACCCCGGGCTACACCCCGGGCGCGGTGATCGGCGCGGTGTACTTCTGCGGATTCGCCGGGATCTGGCTGGTGTTCGCGATGTTCTTCCAGCAGGGCCTCGGTTACACGCCGCTGGAGTCCGGGCTGGCGGTGACGCCGTTCGCGGTGGGCGCGGCGGTTTCCGCGGCGGTGGCGGGACGGCTCGTGGCGCGGTGGGGGCGCCGCCTCACGGTCACCGGCCTGTCGCTGGTCGCGCTGGGGCTGGGTGTCGTCGCGCTGCTGGCGTGGCTCGCACCAGGGCAGGACCTGGGTCTGGTGGTCGCGTTGCCCCTGCTGGTGGCCGGGATCGGGGGCGGGATGGTGATTTCGCCCAACACGACCCTGACGCTGGAGTGCGTGCCGACGCGGATGGCCGGTGTCGCCGGGGGAGCGTTGCAGACCGGGCAGCGGATCGGCACGGCGATCGGCACTGCGGTGCTCGCGTCGGTGTTCCGGGCCGTCCTCCCCGCGTCCGGCAACGACTTCCCGGCCGCGCTCGCCGTCTCACTGCTGTGTGCCGTCGGTTTTGTCCTCTTCGCACTGGGGCTCGGGATCGCCGAACTCCGCGCCCGGCGAGCACGCGCCTCTAACGATCAACTACTCAGCGCCACAACTGCTGCTCCATATGAGTGAGACTTCCCCGAAGGTGCTAGATCTACGGAGAGCGACCGGGTAAACCTTGACTTGCCTTCACGGTGCGGGGATCAGCTACGGACAGTGGCTATGTGGAGCCGGTTCCGGGGATGGGGACCGCGCTCCGGGCTCTCGAGATCGGACACTCAGGGTCACGCCCGGCCCGGTACCGTCGGCGTCCGCGGGGGATCGTACGGCGGCAGGAAGGCACCCACGTGGGTGGGCCCGGACGAGGGGGAGCCGGGCCCACCCGTCGTGTGTGCTGGGATGAGGCGGACAGCAGCCGATCGGGAGGGGCGAGGCATGTCCGTGGCACCCGCGAACCGGCGGTACCGCCTCTGGTACCGGCCGATGACGGCGCGGAACCGCGACGAGGAGCACCGCGCGGCGACCCCGCTGGAATTGTTGTTCGACCTGTGTTTCGTCGTCGCGGTCGGCCAGGCCGCGGCGGAACTGCACCACGCGTTGTCGGAGAACCACGTCGGCCACGGCGTGCTGAGCTTCCTGCTCGTGTTCTTCGCGATCTGGTGGGGCTGGGTGAACTTCACCTGGTTCGCCTCCGCGTTCGACACCGACGACGGCCCCTACCGGTTGCTGACGTTCGTGCAGATCGGCGGCGCGCTGGTCGTCGCCGCCGGCGTGGGGAAGGCGTTCTCCGACGACTTCACGGTCATCGTGATCGGGTACGTGCTGATGCGGCTGGCGATGGTCGCGCAGTGGCTGCGGGCTGCCCGGAGCGTGCCCGAATGCCGGTCGACGGCACTGCGGTACGCGCTGGGCATCATGATCGTGCAGGCCGGCTGGATCGCGCGGCTCGCGGTGCCCGAATCGTGGTTCCTGCCCAGTTTCCTGGTGCTCGCCGCGGCCGAGATGCTCGTGCCGGTCTGGGCCGAGCGCCGCACGCCGACCAACTGGCACCGCCACCACATCGCCGAGCGGTACGGCCTGTTCACGCTGATCGTGCTCGGCGAAACGATCTTCGGCGCGACGAACGCGGTCCGCGAGGCGATCGACACCGGTCACGACGTGCTGAACCTGGTGTTCCTCGCGCTGGCCGGGCTGGTCCTGGTGTTCGGCATGTGGTGGCTGTACTTCGACCAGCCCGGCCACCAGCGGCTCGCCCAGTTCAAGTACGGCTACGCCTGGGGCTACGGCCACTACCTGATCTTCACGTCGGCGGCCGCGGTCGGCGTCGGCATCGAGGTCGCGCTGGACCACGAGACCCACACCGGCCACGCGCCCGAGCTGGTCGCCGCGTTCGCCACCACCGTGCCCGTGGCGGTGTTCCTGGTCAGCGTGTGGCTGCTGCACGTCGGGCCGCGCAACGAGTGCCGCCCGATCGCGATCGGCTTCCCGCTCGCCGCGGTGCTGGCGCTGGCGGTGTCGTTCACGCCGGTGCCGGTGTACCTGACCGCGCTGGTCGTCGCGGCGCTGGTGGCCACGGTGGTGATCGCCAGCCACGGCGAACCGGTCAGCGACTGACCAGCTTCGGCAGCACCTCGCCCAGCGGCTCACGCAACACCACGGTCGCCACGTCGTCGTAGGGCGTTTCGGAGGCGTTCGCGATGATCACCGGCGCCCCGGCGGCCGCCGCGATGTCCACCAGGCCGGCGGCGGGGTGCACGGTCAGCGAGGTGCCCAGCGCCAGCATCAGGTCGCACGTCTCGGCGGCTTCGCGGGCGCGGTCCAGCACCTCCGGGTCGAGCATCTGCCCGAAGGACACCGTCGCGGACTTGAGGATCCCGCCGCAGATCTCGCACTCCGGGTCGGACTCCCCGGCCCGCACGCGGTCCAGCGTCTCGTGCATGTCGCGGCGGTCGTCGCAGGCCAGGCAGATCGTGTCGGCCATCGTGCCGTGCAGCTCGACCACCCGGTCCGGCGAGTTCCCGGCCTTCTGGTGCAGCCCGTCGATGTTCTGCGTGAGGATCGCCGACAGCCTGCCCTGCCGTTCCAGGTCGACCAGGGCAAGGTGCGCCGCGTTCGGCCTGGCCCACCACCCGGGGTGGTCGAGCCGGGCCTGCCACGACTGCTCACGCACCTCGCGGCTGGCGACGTAGTCGTCGATGTGCGACAGCTTCTCGGCGGCCGGGTTCTTCGTCCACACCCCCTGCGGGCCCCGGAAGTCCGGGATGCCCGAATCGGTGGAGACACCGGCGCCGGTGAGCGCGACGATCCGCGAAGCGCCGTCCACGAGCCGTCGCGCGTGATCGAGTTCCGGGGCAGTCATGACCCCCATCGTGCCGCCCCGGAACCGCGATCACCACACGTCACTTCAGCGCGCTGCCCTGCTGCCACTGCTCCCACGACAGCGCCCAGTCGCCGTAGAGGTCCCACACCGGCAGCTGCTGCCCGCCGGAGTTGGTCACCTCGACCACGTCACCCAGCCCCAGGTTGTTGAAGAACCACTCGGCGTTCTCGGCGTTGAGGTTGATGCAGCCGTGCGACACGTTCGAGTTGCCCTGCGCGCCCACGCTGTTCGGGTTCTCGTGGACGAACTCGCCGTCGTTGGAGATGCGCTCGGTCCACTTCTCCTCGGACCGGTACCACTTCGGATCGCCCTGGCAGACGCCGTAGGTGCAGGAGTCCATCGTGTAGCTCTGCGCCTTGAACGAAATGACGTGCGCCCCTAGGTGCGTCGGGGTGGCGTCCTTGCCCATCGAAATCGGCATGGTCTTCACCACCTGGCCGTTGTGCAGGATCTGCATCTGCTCGGTGTTGCCGTCGGCTTTCGCGATCCAGGAATCGTGCACGTGGTAGGTCTCGGTGCGGTCCTCCGCGCCGTAGACGCCGTTGCCGAAATCGACACCGTAGATCTTCGCGGAAACGGTCAGCGTCGTGCCCGGCTGCCAGTACTCCTTGGGCCGGTAATGCACGTTCTTGTCGTCGATCCAGTACCAGCCGCCCTGCTGCGGCGGATTCGACACCACCGACAGCTGCTTTTCCACGTCCGCCTTGTTCTTCACCGGGTAGCTGAACTGGAAGACGATGGGCTGCCCGACCCCGACACCGGTCTGGGCCACCGAAGCCGGCGCGGGGATCATGTTCGGGTTCGCCTGCTTCGACGGCGACACCGTGGTCACCTGGCCCTGCTGCTCGACCGTCTTGCCGCTGCCGTCGGCGCCGTGCGCGTCGATCGTGTAGGTGCTGCCGTACCCGAGCGGTTCGGACGAGGTCCAGGTGGTCTTGTCCGCCGAGAACTCGCCCTTCACGGTGGTGTGCTTCGCGGCGTTCTGGACGGTCACGTCGCGGAGCGTGCCGTTGGCCGCCTTGACCACGATCGGCGTGACCGGGCTGATGTTCTTCCCGTTCGCGGGTTCGATGGAAACGGAAACCGCCGCCGCCTGGCTCGAGGTGCCGGGCGCGGCCGTGCCGCCGTTGTTCGCATTGCCCGAATTGCCGGAACTGCACGCCGACAGAAAGAGCGCCACCGCGAGCAGTCCAGCCGCGATCGGCGCGCTGCGGGTGAAAGGTAAAGTCTTCTTGACTGTCATGTGGTCTCTTTTTGGGAAATAGTGGGTGAGAAAGCAAAACTACCGCGCCCGGATAGACGTGCCCTCACCCGGTTTGTTGTCCCGGAGTGGCCCGCGTCACCCGATTTTGACCCCGGGGCCGCCGTAGAGGCCGGGCCCGTCGATCACCAGGCCGTCCAGGTAGATCCGCGCGGCCTCGAACGCGAGGTCGGTCAGCTCCTCGGTGCGGCTGAAGTCCAGCGGGCTCAGCCGTACCGGGCGCGGCCCCGGCAGGTAGACCACCGGCACCTCCGCGGCCGCGATCGGCGCCTCCAGCACGGCTTGGTTCCGCATGCTCACCATCGCCGTGTACATCAGCACCTCGGCGAACGTCTGCGGCGGCGACGGGATCTGGCCGGGGAAGGCGCAGTCCAGCACCACGAGCGACCGCGCGCCGAGCACCAGTGCCTGCCGCATCGGCACGTTCGCGACCAGGCCGCCGTCGTAGAGCAGGCGCCCGTCGTGCTCGACCGGCGGGTAGATGCCCGGGATCGCCGCGCTCGCCAGCAGGGGTGGCCGCAGGTCGCCGGAGGTGAACAGGCGCGCCTCCGCGGTGTCCACGTCGGTCGCGACGACGCCCAGCGGCAGCGCGAGGTCCTCGAACGTGGTGCCGGGCCCGAGGTGGTCGTCGACGATCGTGGCCAGGCCGATGTTCGGGAAGAGGTGGGTCTTGCTGTGCCGCAGGGTGCGCACCTGGCTGAGTACCCCGCCGGGGAACGCCTCGTGGCGGGTCATGTGGGTCCACGTCTTGCGCAGCCGCTCGCCGGCGTCGTCCGGGTCCAGCGCGAGCACCGCGCCGTTGAGGGACCCCACCGACGTGCCGACGACCAGGTCGGGCCGGATCCCGGCCTCGGTGAGGGCACGCAGCATGCCGACCTGCATCGCACCCAGGCTGCCGCCCCCGCCGAGCACGAACCCGACCGGGCGGGGCAGGTCGACCTCGGGCATCGGACCACCTCCACTCGCATGGTGCTCCGCGTCCCCGCGCGCCGCCATCGGACGCGCGGTGGCATTCACCACCCCGGTCGAGGGGCTTCCGTTCGCGCTACCGGTGAGTAACACTGGTCACAATGTCTTGACGGCGCACCGAGGAGGTGTTCGGTGGTTGATCAGCCGAAGGTGACGGAGAAGGAAGCCCGCGCGGTCGCCGAGGAGGCCCGGGAGAGCGGCTGGGGCAAGCCGTCGTTCGCGAAGGAGCTCTACCTCGGGCGGTTCCGGCTCGACCTCGTCCACCCCCACCCGCGTGCCGAACCCGCGGCCGCGAAGAAGGCCGAGCAGTTCCTCACCCGCCTGCGCGAGTACGCCGAAACCCTCGACGGCGCCGTCATCGAGCGGGAGGCGCGCATCCCGGACGAGTACGTCAAGGGCCTGGCCGAGCTGGGCTGCTTCGGCATCAAGATCCCGGAGGAGTACGGCGGCCTCGGGCTGTCCCAGGTCGCCTACAACCGCGCGCTCGCGTTGCTCGGCTCGGTCCACCCGACGCTGGGCGTGCTGCTGTCGGCGCACCAG
The DNA here is from genome assembly GCF_040614195.1 of Amycolatopsis sp. NPDC006125. NCBI lineage: Bacteria > Bacillati > Actinomycetota > Actinomycetes > Pseudonocardiales > Pseudonocardiaceae > Amycolatopsis > Amycolatopsis sp. NPDC006125. The sequence goes on along the minus strand of NZ_JBEXTZ010000089.1, from coordinate 3,745 downwards.
TCGATCGGCGTGCCGGAACCCCTGAAGCTGGCAGGCACGCCCGAGCAGAAGGCGAAGTTCCTGCCGCGCTGCGCGAAGGGCGCGGTGACCGCCTTCCTGCTCACCGAGCCCGACGTCGGCTCCGACCCGGCGCGCCTGGCGACCACCGCGACGCCCACCGAGGACGGCGGGTACCTCCTCGACGGCGTGAAGTTGTGGACCACCAACGGTGTCGTCGCCGAACTGGTCGTCGTGATGGCGCGGGTGCCGCGCAGCGAGGGGCACCGCGGCGGGATCACCGCGTTCATCGTCGAGATGGACTCGCCCGGCATCACCGTGGAGCGGCGCAACGCGTTCATGGGCCTGCGTGGCATCGAAAACGGCGTCACCCGTTTCCACCAGGTGCGGGTGCCCGCGGACGCGGTCGTCGGCGGCGAGGGCAAGGGGCTCAAGATCGCCCTGGCGACGCTGAACACCGGGCGGCTGTCGATCCCGTCGATGTGCGCGGGCGCGGGCAAGTGGTGCCTCAAGATCGCCCGCGAGTGGTCCGCGGCCCGCGTGCAGTGGGGCAAGCCGATCGCCGGGCACGCGGCCGTGGCGAACAAGATCTCGTTCATCGCCGCGACGACGTACGCGCTGGAGAGCGTGCAGGAGCTGTCCGGCCACATGAGCGACGAGGGCCGCAACGACATCCGCATCGAGGCGGCGCTGGCCAAGCTGTACGCCAGCGAGATGTCCTGCAAGATCGCCGACGAGCTGATGCAGATCCGCGGCGGCCGCGGCTACGAGACCGCGCAGTCGCTCGCGGCGCGCGGGGAACGGGCGGTCGGCGTCGAACAGCTGGTGCGCGACCTGCGGATCAACCGCATCTTCGAGGGCTCGACCGAGATCATGCACCTGCTCATCGCCCGCGAGGCGGTGGACGCGCACCTGGCGGCCGCAGGGGCGCTCGCCGACGTGGAGGCCGACCTGCCCGCGAAGGCGAAGGCCGCGGCCAAGGCCAGCGGGTTCTACGCGAAGTGGCTGCCGCAGCTGGTCACCGGCCGCGGCCAGGTGCCCACGTCGTTCGCCGAGTTCGGGCAGCTCGCGCCGCACCTGCGTTACATCGAGCGCACGGCCCGCAAGCTGGCTCGCTCGACGTTCTACGGGATGGCGCGCTGGCAGGCCGGGCTGGAGAAGCGGCAGGGGTTCCTCGGCCGGATCGTCGACATCGGCGCCGAACTGTTCGCGATGTCCGCGGCCTGCGTGCGGGCGGAGATGCAGCGCGAGGACGACGTCCGGGAGGGCGAAGCCGCCTACGAGCTGGCCGACGTGTTCTGCCGCCAGGCGCGGGTGCGGATCGAGACGTTGTTCGAGGGCCTGTGGCGCAACACCGACGACGTGGACCGCCGCCTCACCGACCGCGTGATGGACGGCGCCTTCACCTGGCTGGAGGAGGGCGTCCTGGACCCGAGCGAGGGCACCGGGCCGTGGATCGCGGACTGGCGGGCGGGCGCGTCCACCGCGGAGGACGTCGCGCGGCGGTATTCGACCGGCTGAGCGTGGTACTACTCGGCAGTGGCCTTCGTCGAGCTGAGCACGGACACTGTGGACGGTGCGATCGCGGCGGACCGGCTCGGCGCGGACCGCGTCGAGCTGTGCGCCGCGGGCGCGCTGGGCGGGCTGACGCCAGGGCCGGGGCTGCTCGCCGCCACCCTGGCGCGCTGCACGCGCGCCGAGGTGCATGTGCTGATCCGGCCGCGGGACGGCGGGTTCCGCTACGCGCCTGCCGAGGTGGACGCGATGCTCGCCGACGTGCGGCACGCGGTCGCGGCCGGAGCGGCGGGCGTCGTGGTCGGGGCGCTGACCGCGGCCGGCGACGTCGACCGGGTGGTGGTGGGTGAGCTGGTGGCCGCCGCGGCTGGCCGTGAGGTGACGTTCCACCGTGCGATCGACGTGTGCGCGGATCCGCTGGCGGCGCTGGAGGTGCTGGCGGAGCTGGGCGTGCGGCGCGTGCTCAGCTCCGGCCAGGCGGTGACCGCCGTCGAGGGGACGCCGCTGCTGGCGCGGATGACGGAGCTGGCGGGCGACCGGGTGACGGTGATGGCGTGCGGCGGGATCCGGCCGCACAACGTGCGCCAGGTGCTGGAGGCCACCGGCGTGCGGCACGTGCACGCCGCGCCCCGGCGCCCGGCCGAGCAGGCCCCGGCGACGGCCGTGGACTTCGGCGTACACGCGACCCTGGACGTCCAGGCGGCGGAAGAGCTGATCGCCGCCGCCCGCTGAACGCGAACGAGCGCAGAACTCGCTGTGGTGAGTTCTGCGCTCGTGGAAGGTCCCGCGCGGCGGGTCACTCGGCCTTGCTGGGCTCCGCGGTGCGCTCGTCGAGCTTGCCCATCGCCTTCTTCTTCTTCCACCGCAGCAGGAAGAAGAGCCCCACGGCGGCCAGCACGCCGACCACGATCAGGCCGCCGGTGTTCAGCACGCCCTCGATGCGCTTGGCGGCCTCGCCCAGCGCGGCGCCCAGGCTGACGTGCAGCAGCGACCAGCTGATCGCGCCCGCGGCCGCCGCGGGCAGGAACTTCCGGAACTCCAGTCCCGATGTTCCCGCCGCGGCCGGCGTCAGCGTCCGGATCACCGGCAGGAACCGGGCGAAGAACACCGCCCACGCGCCCCTGCGGTGCAGCACGTCCGTCGCCTTGTCCCAGGCGTCCGTGCCGTACTTCTGGATCAGCTTGGTCTCGCGCAGCCGCGGCCCGAACTTCCGCCCGATCGCGTACCCGAGCGAGTCGCCGAGGGTGGCGCACACCGCCACCACCGCCCACAGGATCAGGAACCGCGGCGCGGTGTTCGCGGTGGTCGCGGCGACCAGCAGTCCCGACTCGCCGGGGGCGATGAAGCCCAGCCCGATGGTGCACTCGGCGAACACGAGTGCGCCGGTCGCGCCGACCAACGCCGGCTGCGGCAGTGCCTGCAGCCATTCCAGGATGTCGGTTACCAGCGCCACGTGTGATCCCCTGTCCCTTTTGCCCCTGCTGACCCCTTCAAACTACCGTGCACGGTATCGGGCTCGCGGCGCACTTTCGTCAGGGAATTCCCCCGACTTTCAGCGCGTGAGGAGGCTGCTGGCTTCCTGGGCGGCGGGTCCGGCTTCGGCCAGGTGCGCGAGGTTGGCGGGCAGTTCCTCGCCGCGGTGGCGCTTGGTCTGGGCGTAGAGCCGGCCGGCGCGGTAGGAGGAGCGGACCAGCGGCCCGGCCATCACCCCGGCGAACCCGAGGCCCTCGGCGACCTTGGCGTGCTCGACGAACTCCTCCGGCTTGACCCAGCGGTCCACCGGGTGGTGGCGCACCGACGGGCGCAGGTACTGGGTGATCGTCAGGATCTCGCAGCCGGCCTCGACCAGGTCGCGCATCGCCGGCTCGACCTCCTCCGGGGTTTCCCCCATGCCCAGGATCAGGTTCGACTTGGTGACCAGCCCGGCCTCGCGGGCGCGGGTGATGACCTCCAGCGACCGGGCGTAGCGGAAGCCGGGGCGGATGCGCTTGAAGATCCGCGGCACGGTCTCCACGTTGTGCGCCAGCACCTCCGGCGCCGAGCCGAACACCTCGGCCAGCTGGCCGGGGTCGGCGTTGAAGTCCGGGATCAGCAGCTCCACCCCGGTGCCCGGGTTGAGCGCGTGGATCTGGCGGACGGTCTCGGCGTACAGCCACGCCCCGCCGTCGTCCAGGTCGTCACGGGCGACCCCGGTGACCGTCGAGTAACGCAGGCCCATCGCCTGCACGCTCTC
>NZ_JBEXTZ010000088.1:0-34465 GCF_040614195.1 Amycolatopsis sp. NPDC006125 | reverse complement strand
GTACCAGGTCAGCGGGGTCGAAATCGGGCTCCTGCCACGTGCGCAGGGCGAACCAGCCGGTGTCCATGACCGCCGATCGTGCCATGCTGGGATTGGACGACGAGGAATCGATGATGGCCGAAACGGGCGGCCCGGTGCCGGACATCGCGCCCGCACCGCAGAACGACCCGGAGGAACAGGCGCGCCGCCTGCTGGCCGAACACCTGGGCGCACAGCCGATCGACTGACCCCCGCGGCGGGGAAGGCCGCGCGCTGGCGGCCACGGAGTGGACCCACGCTGCGCGGTGGCTGCGGAGGCGGCACCCGGCGGGGGCTGGTGCTGCGGGAGTGGATTCACGGTGCGCGGTGGCTGCGTGAAGGGCTGCGGGGGCCGCACCCGGTGGACTGGCGGCCGCGGAGCGGCCAACGCTGCGGTGGCTGCGGGGGCGGCACCCGGTGGGGGCTGGTGCTGCGGGAGTGGATTCACGCTGCGCGGTGGCTGCGTACAGGGCTGCGGGAGCCGCGCCCGGTGTGGCCTGGTGGCGCGGGAGCGGGCCAACGCGGTGTGCTGTGCGACGGCGGCTTGCCTGAGCCGGTGGCCCCCACGGAGTGGGGCTGCGCGAAGCGCCGCGGACTCCGCGCGTGGCGCCGCTTCCACAGTTGGGGGCCAACGGCGTGGGGCTGGTGGGCGCGGGAGCGGGCCAGTGCTGCGCGGTGGGCAGGCTGGCTTGCCGGGCTGGAGTTGCTGGCCCCACGGAGTGGGGGAAGGCGGCGGAATCCGGGCGTGGCGTGGGACAGAGGCTGCGGATGCGGGCCAGCGCGGGGTGCCGGAGCCGCTGGCCCCGCGGAGTGGGGCATGCCCTGGAACGAGCCAAACCCGCCCAGGGATCAGAAACCCGCGTGCTCCCGCAAGAAAGCCACCACGCCGGAAGCGATCGCCGCGGCGTAGCGGGCTCGTCCGTCCACACTGGACATCGCCGCGGCCTCCGCGGCGTTTCGCATGTTCCCGCACTCCACCAGGACCGCGGGGCGTTCCGACAGGTTCAACCCGGCCAGATCATCCCGCGGGGCCAAGCCGTCGGACCCCAGGTAGTTGGACAACGGGAAACCCCCGGCGAGCAAACCCGACCGCACCGCCTCGGCCAGCTCCACCGACGGCGCGCCCTGCGCCGCGTTCAGCGGGGGTGCCGAGTACGCCACGTGGAAGCCCCGGGCGCCCGCCGACGTCGCGCCGTCAGCGTGGATCGACACCACCGCCGCCGCGCCGGCTCGGTTTCCGATCGCCGCCCGTTCGTTCACGCACGGGCCCACCCCGGTGTCGTCGGCGCGCGTGTAGACCACCCGCACCCCCTGCGCCTCCAACAGCGAACCCACCCGCTGCGCCACGTCCCAGTTGAACGCGTGCTCCGCGTACCCCCGGTCGGTCGCGGTGCCCGTCGTGTTGCACGGTTTCGTCTCGCCGCGTCCGGCGGGCACCGGGGCGTTGATCAAGTCCGGCCGCCGCGCGTTGCCGCCGTTGTGCCCGGGGTCCAGCACCACCGTCACCGGCTCCCGCGCGACCGACGAGGCCACCGACGACGACACCGGTGCGGGGACCGAAGACACCCGCGCCGCCGCGGACGGAACGGGCGGTGGCGGCGCGGGCGACGAGCACCCCGCGACCAGCAGCACCCCGCTCAGCACCAACCCCACGAGACTGCGCACGGCGAACACGGTGCCACAGCCGACCGAGCTACGCTGGGACCCACAGGACAGCACGACGAAACGGGGATCATGGTGCAACCCGGCGGTGGAATGCCCGACATGCAGGCCATCCTGCAGCAGGCGCAGCAGATGCAGCAGCAGCTCGTCGCCGCGCAGGAGGAGCTCGCCCGCACCGAGGTGACCGGCACCTCCGGCGGTGGCCTGGTCAAGGCGACCGTCACCGGCGGCATGGAGCTGAAGTCCCTGCAGATCGACCCGAAGGCGGTCGACCCGGAGGACACCGAGACGCTCGCCGACCTGGTGGTCGCCGCGGTGCGGGACGCGATGAGCAGCGCACAGAAGCTCACCGAGGAGAAGCTCGGCCCGGTCGCCGGCGCCCTCGGCGGTGGCGGCGGCATGCCCGACCTCGGCGGACTCGGTCTGCCCGGCCTGAAGTAGCGGGCCCCGTTGTACGAAGGCGTAGTCCAGGACCTGATCGACGAGCTGGGACACCTGCCCGGCATCGGTCCGAAGAGCGCGCAGCGGATCGCGTTCCACCTGCTCGCCGCCGACCCGGCCGACATCGCCCGGCTGCAGGACGTGCTCGGCAAGGTCCGCGAGGGCGTGCAGTTCTGCGAGATCTGCGGCAACGTCTCCGAACAGCAGCAGTGCCGCATCTGCCGGGACGCCCGGCGTGACACGTCGCTGATCTGCGTGGTCGAGGAACCCAAGGACGTGCTCGCCGTCGAGCGCACCCGCGAGTTCAAGGGCCGCTACCACGTGCTGGGCGGCGCGCTCGACCCGCTGTCCGGCATCGGCCCGGACCAGCTGCGCATCCGCGAGCTGCTGGCCAGGCTCGGCGCGGAACAGGTCACCGAGGTGATCATCGCGACCGACCCGAACACCGAGGGCGAGGCCACCGCGACCTACCTGGTGCGGATGCTGCGGGACTTCCCCGGCCTGACCGTCACCCGGCTCGCGTCCGGTCTGCCGATGGGCGGCGACCTCGAGTTCGCCGACGAGCTCACCCTCGGCCGCGCCCTCTCCGGCCGCCGCGCCCTTTGACGCTGGCCGACGACGTGCTGGCCGGCCCGCCCCGCTGCGGGCGGGTCCGGCTGGTCGCCGTCGACGGCCCGTCCGGCGCGGGCAAGACCACCTTCGCGGCGCGACTCGCCGCCGACTTCCGGGCACGCGGCGCGGCGACCGCGGTCGTCGCCACCGACCACTACGCGACGTGGGACGACCCGGTCGCCTGGTGGCCGCGGCTCGTCTCCGAGGTCCTCGACCCGCTCGCCGCGGGCCGTCCCGCCGTCTACCGCCCGCTGGACTGGACCACCGGTGAGCCGCGGCCGGGGCCCGTCCGCACGGTTCACCCGGTCGACGTAGTCGTCCTCGAAGGGGTGTCCTCCGGCCGCGCCTCGATCCGGCCCCGCCTGTCCGCGCTGTGCTGGGTCGCGGGCCCGGACGCCGAAACTCGGCTCGAACGGGCAGTGTCGAGGGACGGCGAGGGCATTCGAGGCCCGCTGACCGCGTGGCAGAGGTTCGAATGTGGTTGGTTCGCCGTTGACCTTACCCACCAGTACGTACACCCGAACGGCCTAGTACTTTCGTCCGAACTTACGCAGGGTGAGCACTGAACGTAACCCCGTAAGCCAAATGTGTTCGCACGTCCGGTTTGACGTAGCGCGATCGTAACCTCACGCGCTTAACGAATTCCCAACATGCGGACTAGGGTCGTCGATCACGTACCCGAACTTTCTCCTAGGAGTGCCACCATGCTCCCAACGCGGGCAGTTGGGTTGCGCCGCATCGCCCTGATCGGGCTTGCCGGCGCCCTCGCGGTCACGACGGCCGCTTGCGCTTCCGAGCGCGGCTCGGGCGACAGCGCCAGCGACACCTTCATCTTCGGCGCGGCCGGTGCCCCGAAGAACTTCGATCCGATCTTCAACGACGACGGCGAAAGCTTCCGCCCCGCCCGCCAGATGTTCGACACCCTGGTCACCTACAAGCCGGGCACCACCGAACTGGAGGGCGGCCTGGCCACGGCGTGGACGCCGAGCAACGGCAACACCACCTGGACCTTCACGCTGCGGCAGGGCGTCAAGTTCCACGACGGCACCCCGTTCAACGCCGCGGCGGTCTGCTTCAACTTCGACCGCTGGTACAACATGAAGGGCGCCGCCGCCCAGAGCCAGATGATCTACTACGGCGACGTCTTCGAGGGCTTCGCGCAGAACGAAGGCGACATCAGCGGCGACCCGGTCTACAAGAGCTGCGAGGCCAAGGACGAGCACACCGCCGTCCTCAACCTCAACAAGGCCAAGGGCGCCTTCCCGGACGCGTTCGGCCTGACCTCGCTGTCCATGTCGAGCCCGGACGCGCTGAAGAAGTACGACGCCGACAACGTGACCCAGAGCGGTGAGGCGTTCACCTACCCGGCCTACGCCACGGACCACCCGACGGGTACCGGGCCGTACAAGTTCGAGAGCTTCGACAAGGCCAACAACACGATCACCCTGGTCCGCAACGAGGACTACTGGGGCGAGAAGGCCAAGACGGCCAGGCTGATCTTCAAGATCATCCCGGACGAGAACGCCCGCAAGCAGGAGCTGGCCGCGGGCACCATCGACGGCTACGACTTCCCGAGCCCGGCGGACTACAACTCGCTCAAGCAGGCAGGCGACCAGGTCCTGATCCGGCCCGCCTTCAACATCCTGTACCTGGGCATCAACCAGAAGAACAACCCGAAGCTGCAGGACGTGCGGGTCCGCAAGGCGATCGAGTTCGCGATCAACAAGGACCAGCTGGTCAAGAACCGGATGCCGTCCGGCGCCTACCCGCAGGACCAGTTCCTGCCGAACAACGTGCCCGGCTACACGCCCGCGGTGGAGAAGCACAGCTACAACGCCGACACCGCCCGGCAGCTGCTGGCCGAGGCCGGCGCGAGCGACCTGACGCTGAACTTCTACGTCCCGACCGAGGTCACCCGGCCCTACATGCCGAACCCGGTGGACATCGCCGCCGCGATCACCGACGACCTGAAGGCCGTCGGCATCAAGGTCAACGTGGTCCAGGAGCCGTGGAACGGCGGGTACAAGGACTCCGTGCAGAAGGCGGGCAAGCACGACCTGCACCTGCTCGGCTGGACCGGTGACTACGCCGACCCGGGCAACTTCGTCGGCACGTTCTTCGGGCGCACCAAGCCGGAGTTCGGCTTCGACAACCCGCAGATCTTCGACGCGCTGTCCAACGCCGACGCCCAGACGACGCCGGAGACCAAGAAGTCGGCCTACGAGAGCGCCAGCGTGCTGATCTCGCAGTACGTCCCGGCGGTCCCGATCTCGTCGTCGCCGCCGGGGATCGTGGTGCGGTCCGATGTCCAGGGCCTGATCCCGACCCCGCTGACCGACGAGCGCTTCTACACGGTCACCAAGGGCTGAGTTCCGCCACCGAGGGCGGGGAAGCGCGCCCGGCGCGCTTTCCCGCTTCGGTGCGGTCTCCGAGGCACTCACATGCTCCGATTCCTCACGCGTCGGCTGCTGCAAGCGATCCCGACGCTCCTCGTGCTCTCCATCCTGGTCTTCGCCTGGCTCCGCCTGCTGCCCGGTGGCCCCGCCACCGCGCTGCTCGGCGACAAGGCGACGCCGGAGAAGGTCGCGTCCCTGAACAGCGTGCTCGGACTGGATCAACCGATCTTCGTCCAGTACTTCAAGTTCCTCGGCCGCGTCGTCACCGGTGACTTCGGCTCGTCCCTGATCAGCGGCGACACCGTGCTCGCCGAGATCGGGCGCGCCTTCCCCGCCACCATCGAACTCGCGCTCGCGGCGCTGGTCCTCGCGGTCGGTTTCGGCATCCCGATGGGATACCTCGCCGCCCGCTACCGGGGCCGGTTCCTGGACAACGCCACCGTGCTGACCACCCTGGTCGGCGTCGCGGTGCCGGTGTTCTTCTTCGGCGTGCTGCTCAAGTACGTGTTCGCGCAGAAGCTGGGCATCCTGCCGCCGTCGGGGCGCCAGGACGTGACCATCGACGCCACGCACATCACCGGCTTCTTCACCCTGGACGGCCTGCTCACCGGTGAGCTGGACGCGACGTGGGACGCGATCAAGCACCTGATCCTGCCCTCGATCGCGCTGGCCAGCATCCCGTTCGCGGTGATCGTGCGGATCACCCGCGCCTCGGTGCTGGACGTGCAGCAGGAGGACTTCGTGCGCACCGCGGAGTCCAAGGGCCTGACCACGACGACGATCCGCCAGCGGCACGTGCTGCGCAACGCGCTGCTGCCGGTGTCGACGACGATCGGCCTGCAGACCGGTCTGCTGCTCGCCGGGGCCGTGCTCACCGAGAAGGTGTTCAACTGGAACGGGCTCGGATCCCTGCTCGCGCAGGGGATCGAGCGCCGTGACTACCCGCGGCTGCAGGCGTTGCTGCTGCTGGCCGCGCTGGTGTACGTCGTCGTCAACATCCTGGTGGACATCTCCTACGCCATCATCGATCCGAGGGTGCGGGTGCGATGACCTCCATGTTGCGGCGCAAGGCCGAACGCATCGACGACCTGGCGGAGGCCGGTGGCACCAGCCTCGCCGCGGACGCGGTCCGGCGGATGCTGCGGAACCCGGTGGCGATCACCGGCGCGGTCATCACGGTCCTGTTCGTGCTGCTGGCGATCCTGGCCCCGTTCCTGGCGCCGAAGAACCCCTACATCCCCTACGACGAGCTGCGCGTAAACCTGCGGCCGGACTTCATCCCCGGCCCGATGGACGGGTTCGTGCTCGGCAGCGACCACCGCGGGTACGACTTCTTCTCCCGCCTGCTGGTCGGCGCGCAGCAGACGCTGATCGTCGGTGTCGTCGCCACCTTGATCGGGCTGGCGGTCGGCATGGTCATCGGCGGTCTGGCCGGCGCGCTGGGCGGCTGGGTGGACACGCTGCTGATGCGGTTCACCGACATCCTGCTCGCGATTCCCTCGCTGCTGCTGGCGATCTCGGTGGCCGCGCTGTTCTCGCAAGGGACACAGTGGACGGTCATCATCGCGGTCGCGGTGGTGAGCGTGCCGATCTTCGCCCGGCTGCTGCGCGGCGCGATGCTCTCACAGAGATCGAGCGACCACGTGCTGGCGGCGACCGCGCTGGGCGTGCGGCGCAGCACGATCGTGTTCCGGCACATGCTGCCGAACTCGCTCGGGCCGGTGGTCGTGCAGGCGACGCTGACGCTGGCGACGTCGATCATCGACGTGGCGGCGCTGTCGTTCCTCGGCCTCGGCGACAACGATCCCAGCCGCGCCGAGTGGGGGCTGATGCTGGCACAGGCCCAGACCCTGCTGGACGTCAAGCCGAGCCTGGCGTTCTACCCGGCCATCGCGATCGTCGTGGTGGCGCTGGGGTTCACGCTGCTCGGCGAGTCGCTGCGCGAGGCGCTCGACCCGAAGAACAGGCGGTAGCGCGTTGAGTCTCCTGCAAGTACGCGACCTGTCGGTCGTCTTCTCCCGCAAGGGAACCCGCCCGTTCACCGCGGTGGACGGGGTCAGTTTCGACGTCGAGCCGGGCCGCACGGTCGGCCTGGTCGGCGAGTCCGGCAGCGGCAAGTCGGTGACCGCGCTCGCGATCATGGGCCTGCTGCCCAAGCGCGGCGCGAAAGTCACCGGCCAGGTGATGTTCGAGGACACCGACCTGCTGCGGCTGTCCGACAAGCAGCTGCGCGACCGGCGCGGCCGGGACCTGGGCATGGTGTTCCAGGACCCGCTGTCGTCGCTGAACCCGGTGATCCCGATCGGCCTGCAGATCACCGAGGTGCTGGAACGGCACCGGAAGATGGACCGCAAGCAGGCGACGGTCGAGGCGGCGGACCTGCTCGACCGCGTCGGCATCCCGGACCCGAACCGGCGGTTGTCGGAGTACCCGCACCAGCTCTCCGGCGGCATGCGGCAGCGCGCGCTCATCGCGATCGCGCTGGCCTGCCGTCCGCGGCTGCTGATCGCGGACGAGCCGACCACCGCGCTGGACGTGACGATCCAGGCGCAGATCCTGGCGCTGCTGTCCGAGCTGGTGCGCGACACCGGCACCGCGCTGATCATGATCACGCACGACCTGGGCGTGGTCGCCGGGCTGTGCGACGAGGTCAACGTCATGTACGGCGGCCGGGTGGTCGAGCGGGCGGAGCGGCACGCGTTGTTCGCCTCCGCCCGGCACCCGTACACGCACGGGCTGTTGGCCTCGATCCCGCGGCTGGACGCGCCGCGCGGGGAGAAGCTGGTGCCGATCAAGGGGTCGGTCGCCGACAACATCCCCTGGTCGCAGGGGTGTGCGTTCGCGCCCCGATGCCCGAACGCGCTGGACCTGTGCCGGGAGGTCACGCCGGAACTCGAACCCGACTCGAACGGCATGCTGCGGTGCCACAATCCGGTGGGCCGTCCGGTCGCGGCAGGCGAGGGGGTGCGCTGATGTCGGAACCGCTGGTGCGCGTGGAAGGCCTGCAGGTGCACTTCCCGATCAAGCGCGGGCTCGTGCTGGACCGCACGGTCGGGCACGTCTACGCGGTGGACGGGGTCGACCTGGAGATCCAGCGCGGCGAGACGTACGGCCTGGTCGGCGAGTCCGGCTGCGGCAAGACGACGCTGGGCCGCAGCCTGCTGCGGCTGGTGGAGCCGACCGGTGGCCGCGCGGTGTTCGACGGCACCGACCTGTCGACGCTCAAGGGCGAGTCGCTGCGGAAGATGCGGCGGCGGATGCAGATGGTGTTCCAGGACCCGCTGTCCAGCCTCGACCCGCGGCAGTCGGTGGAGTCGATCCTCATCGAGGGCATGCGGGCGCACGGCCTGGACAAGGACCGGGAGAGCACGCGCAAGCGTTTGCGTGAGCTGCTGAACGCCGTCGGTCTGCCGGAGAGCTCGCTGCGGAAGTACCCGCACGAGTTCTCCGGCGGGCAGCGCCAGCGCATCGGCATCGCGCGGGCGCTGGCCGTCGAACCGGACCTGATCGTCGCCGACGAGCCGGTGTCCGCGCTGGACGTGTCCGTGCAGGCTCAGGTGATCAACCTGCTCGAGGAGCTGCAGGACTCGCTGGGCCTGACCTACCTGGTGATCGCCCACGACCTGGCGGTCGTCCGGCACATCTCCGACCGCATCGGCGTGATGTACCTCGGCTCGCTGGTCGAGGAGACCGACTCGGAGTCGCTCTACGCCGAGCCGCTGCACCCGTACACGCGGGCGCTGCTGTCGGCGATCCCGGTGCCGGACCCGGTGGTCGAGGACAGCCGCGAGCAGATCCTGCTCGCCGGCGACCTGCCCTCGCCCGCCAATCCGCCGTCGGGCTGCCGGTTCCACACCCGGTGCCCGTGGCGGCAGGAGACCAAGTGCGACACCGAGCGGCCCGCGCTGCGGGAGCTCGCCGCCGGGCACCGGGTCGCCTGCCACTGGGCGGAGGACATCCAGGCCGGCCGGATCACGCCGCACGAGGTGAAACCGGAATTGGTGACCGCGCAGTTGTCACCCGATGCGGGTATTCCGCAGGCCGCTTCGGTGGCCGAAATGCTGGAGCCCTGACGCGGGTACCCTGACGGAGAATTTCGCCGGGGTATCCGAAGGGGCTTTCACCGTGCACATCGACGCGTGGCTGGAGACCATCCCGCCGCTCCTGGTCTACCTCACGGTCGGCGTGGTGATCGGCGCGGAGAGCCTCGGGATCCCGTTGCCGGGAGAGATCGTGCTGGTCAGCGCGGCTCTCCTGGCATCGCACCACGACGGGCTGGACCCCTGGCTGATCGGCGCCGTCGCCGCGGGCGGCGCCATCGCCGGGGACAGCATCGGTTACCTGATCGGGCGGAAGGGCGGGCGGCGCCTGTTCGACTGGGCCGGGCGGAAATTCCCCAAGCATTTCGGGCCGGCGCATGTCGCGGCCGCCGAGCGAATGTTCCGGAAACGCGGGGTCTGGGCGGTTTTCTTCGGTCGCTTTGTCGCGATTCTGCGCATTCTGTGCGGTCCGCTCGCCGGGTCGCTGCACATGCACTACCCGCGGTTCCTGTTCGCCAACGCGCTCGGCGGCATCGTCTGGGCGGGCGGGACGACGGCGCTGGTGTACTCGCTCGGCGTGGTCGCGGAGAAGTGGCTGTCCCGGTTCTCCTACGTCGCGCTGGCGGTCGCCGTCGTGGTGGGCGTGGTGGTCAGCCTCGTCGTCAAGAAGCGGATGGGCCGCCGTCACGAGGAGACGAGTTCGGGCAGCGCGCCCGCCGAGCGCTGACGCCTCGGCAGCGAGCCGTACAGCACCCCGGCCACCACGACCAGGCCGGCCAGCACCTCGACCAGCGCCGGGGTCTCGCCGAGCACGAAGAACGCCGCGGACATCCCGACCACCGGCACGAGCAGCGAGAACGGCGCGACCACGTTGGCCGGGTTGCGGCGCATCAGCACGGTCCAGATGCTCGACCCGAGGACCGTGCCGATCAGCACGACGTAGGCGAACCCGGCCAGGCCGAGCAGGCCTTCGCCGGTGCCCAGCGTGACCAGCGACTGCCACTGCACGGCCGGGCCTTCGAAGATCGTGGACAACGCGAACATCGGGATCGGCGGGACCACCGACATCCACAGCGTGAAGTGGATCGGGTTGTCCGGCCTGGCCTGACGCGAGCAGAGATTGCCCGCGGCCCAGCACAGCGCGCCGAGCAGAGTGAGGACGACCGGCAGCAGCACGGCGTTCTCCGCGCGGTGCCAGGCGATCACGGCCATCCCGGCCACCGCGGCCAGGATTCCGATCAGTTGCCGCGCGGAGAGCGGTTCGCGCAGGAAGATCCCGCCGAGCAGGACCGTGAACGGCGCGGACGCCTGCAGCACCAGCGACGCGAGGCCGGTCGGCATGCCGTGAGTCAGCGCGAGGAACAGGAACGCGAACTGGCCGGTGCCGAACCCGAGCCCGAACCCGATGAGCCAGCGCAGCTTCACCTTCGGGCGCGGGATGAACAGGATCGTCGGGATCGCGATCACGGCGAAGCGCAGCGCCGCCGCGAACAGCGGCGGGAAGTGCTCGAGCATCGGGTGCATCGCGATGAAGTTGAGGCCCCACAGGACGACGACGAACAGGGCGAGGAGACGGTCGCGAGTCGGCACTCCTTTAGCGTGCCTCCCGCAACTGTGAAGCACAATCGAGATTGTTTGCACCTACTGTGTAGCGTTGCTTCATGGACGTCGGTAGGTTGCGGGTGCTGCGTGAGTTCGCGGACCGCGGGAGCGTGACGGCGGCGGCGAAAGCGCTGCACTGCACGCCGTCGGCGGTGTCGCAGCAGCTCCGGGCGTTGCAGGCGGAGGTCGGGCTGGTGCTGACCGAACCGGCGGGGCGGGGGTTGCGGCTCACCGACGCCGGGCGGGCGCTGGTGGTGCGGGCGGACGAGGTGATCGCCGCGGTGGACCGGGCCGAGGCCGAGCTGGACGTGTTCCGCAGCCTGCCGCGCGGGCGGGTGCGGGTGGCGATCTTCCCGTCCGCGGCGCTGATGCTGCTGCCCGGGCTGCTGCACCGGTTCGCCGAGGTCGAGGGCCTGGAGGTCGAGGTGCGCGACGTCGACATGACGCCGGCGGAGGTGCCCGGGCTGGTCGCCGACTTCGACATCGTGGTCACCCACCGGGACGAGCACGCCGAGCCGTTCCCGCCGGACCGGCTCGACGTGGTGCCGCTGCTGCGCGAGCCGCTGGACGTCGCGCTGCCGCTGGGCCACCGCCTCGCGCGCCGCCGCCGGGTCGACCTCACCGAGCTGGCCGGGGAGCAGTGGATCTCGGTGGACGTCGGCTTCCCGGTCGACGACGTGCTGCGCTCGCTGGCGGTGCGGACCGGTGTGCGGCCGCAGATCAAGCAGCGGATCAACGACTTCCGGATCATCGAGGCGCTGGTCGCCGCCGGGCACGGCATCGCGTTGCTGCCGCGGTACACGCTGGCCGGCACGTGGTCGCGCCGCATCGTGCGGCGCCCGCTGGCAGGCATCCGCGCGGCGAGGCTCATCGAAGCCGTCCTGCGCACCGGGGCCGGCACCAGACCGCCGGTGGCCACCGTGCTGGAGCTGCTGCACGCCGAAGCCGCCGCGGTGACGAAGCAGCCCTAGGAGTGCCACCGGGTCACCCATTGGCGGCGGCGATCGTGGTGGAACCTGCTGCAAGCTGGGCCCCGCGGTGACCAAGCAGCCCCAGCCCGGCGCGGTGGCGCAGATCGGCTGGGAGTGCTGCCGGGTCACGCACTTGGCGGCGGCGTCGGCGACCGTGGTGGACCCGCTGCACGGCGGGGCCGCCCGGTGACGAAGCAGCCCTAGCCCGGCGCGACGGCGCCGATCGCGGCCAGGGGCCCCGCCCGGCCCCCCATGGTGCGGGTGGCTCACGCCGGCGCGACGGCGCCGACCGGCTCGTAGAAGACCCCGTCCGGCGAGGCGGAGGCGGCCCACTCCTCGACGACCACGACCTCACCTTCCCCGGCACCGGCAGCGACGCGAACCAGCCCCGGTTCGGTCCGGAGGCGTGCGAGTTCCCGCTCGGCCAGCGCGCGGACGTCCGTGCCCGGCAGCCGTCGGGTCACCCACTTGGCGGCGGGTGCGTCGGCGATCGTGACCGCGCCGATCACCTCCGTCAGCGCCCGGTCCCGCTCGATGCCGGGCACCTTGTCGTCGACCGAGGCCCTCGGGCTCGCAGCCACGTGCCGAACGTAGTGCTCCCGTGCGGCGGCGCTGGTCCACAGGGACTGGAGGAACACCAGCGGCTCCGACGGCGACCGCAGCACGGAGAACCGGAGCAGGCCGTCCGCGCGGGGCATCGCCGCCAGCGCCGCGCGCGCGGCTTCGTCGGCGGCCGCCGCGCTCGGCAGCCGCCACCAGCTGTCGATGCGGGCCGCGGCGTCCTCGTGGTGAGTGGCGACCGGCGCCGGCCGCATCGCTGTCAAGTGATCTGCCATGACCCCACCCTGCGAGTTCAACCACTGTTGAAGGCAAGCCCACCGTCGCGGCAGAGTGGGTGACGTGTTGGACAGCGGGAACCTGACGGTCGGCGAGGTCGCGGGCGAAGCGGGCGTCGCCCCTTCGGCGGTGCGGTTTTACGAGCGGTACGGCGTTGTCGAGGCCGGGCGGAGCGGGATCAACCACCGCGTCTTCGACCGGTCGGCGGCGTGCCGGATCAAGGTGGCCAAGCTGGCGCAGGGCGTCGGCCTGACCGTGCGGGAGATCGCGGACCTCTTCGCCGATCTGCCGCCCGACCCCGGCCCCGAGGACTGGGCGGAGATCGCGCGACGGCTGGTGACCGAGGCCGAGCGCCGGGTCACCGAGTTGCGCGGCTACCTCGCCGAGATCGCCTCAGGCGACCGGCTCTGCGAAGCGGGCCGGCTCCGCGACTGACGCTGTGGCGGGCATCACTGTCACATCCACGGCACGGCCGGTGCCTCGTGTTCGAGCAAGTTCCCCACACGAGGAGGAAGCCGTGGAAACCCGATTCGACATGATGTCCAACGAGCTCGGCGCCAAGCTCGCCAAGCGGTTCGCGAACGTCGCCGCCGTGCTGCACACCTCCGCCCTGCCGCAGTCCACACAGGAACTGGTGTCGTTGCGCGCCAGCCAGATCAACGGGTGCGCCCCGTGCGTCGACATGCACACCAAGGAGGCCGCGGCCGCCGGGGAGAGCGCGGTGCGGCTCAACCTGGTCGCGGTCTGGCGCGAGGCCACGGTGTTCACCGACGCCGAGCGGGCGGCGCTGGCGCTCGCCGAGGAGGGCACCCGCCTGGCCGACGCGCACCAGGGCGTGTCGGACGAGACGTGGGCCCAGGTGCGCAAGCACTACGACGACGACCAGACCGCCGCGCTGGTCACCCTGGTCGCGATGATCAACGCCGCCAACCGGCTGAACGTGATCGTCCGCAACCAGGGCGGCTCCTACCAGCCCGGCATGTTCGCCGCCGCGGTCGCGAACTGACGTGAAAAAGGCCGGCCGCACACCAGCGGCCGGCCTTCTCCAGCGATCAGCGGTGCGCGCGGTTCACCGCGGACACGACCGCCCGCAGCGAAGCCGTCACGATGGACGGGTCGATGCCGATGCCCCAGAACACCTTGTCGCCGATGGCGCACTCGATGTAGGACGCGGCCTTGGCGTCGTCGCCGGGGGTGAGGGTGTGTTCGCTGTAGTCCAGCAGCCGCAGGTCGTAACCCACGGTGGACAGCGCGTCGAAGAACGCGGCGATCGGGCCGTTGCCGGAGCCGGTGATCTCCTGCTCTTCGCCGTCCACCCGCACGGTGGCGCGCAGCTGGTAGTCGCCGTTCGCGGTGACGTGCTGGTTGATCAGCTGCAGCGGCGTCTGCGGCTCCAGGTACTCCTTCGCGAACGCGTCCCACATCGTGCGCGGGTCGACCTCGCCGCCCTCGCTGTCCGTGTAGCGCTGGATGACCTGCGAGAACTCGATCTGCAGCCGTCGCGGCAGGTCGAGCTGGTGCTCGGTCTTCATGATGTAGGCGACGCCGCCCTTGCCCGACTGCGAGTTGACCCGGATGACGGCCTCGTAGCTGCGGCCGACGTCCTTCGGGTCGATGGGCAGGTAGGGCACCTCCCACGGGAACTCGTCCACCGGTACGCCGGCCTTCTCGGCGGCGCGGTGCAGCGCGTCGAAGCCCTTGTTGATCGCGTCCTGGTGGCTGCCGGAGAACGCGGTGAACACCAGGTCGCCGCCCCACGGGGTGCGCTCGTGCACCGGCAGCTGGTTGCAGTACTCGACGGTGCGCTTGATCTCGTCGATGTCGGAGAAGTCGATCTGCGGGTCGATGCCCTGGCTGAACATGTTCATGCCCAGCGCGACCAGGTCGACGTTGCCGGTGCGCTCGCCGTTGCCGAACAGGCAGCCCTCGATGCGGTCCGCGCCGGCCTGGTAGCCCAGCTCGGCGGCGGCGATGCCGGTGCCGCGGTCGTTGTGCGGGTGCAGCGACAGGATCACCGAGTCGCGGCGGTCCAGGTTGCGGCCCATCCACTCGATCGAGTCGGCGTAGACGTTCGGCGTGGCCATCTCCACCGTCGCCGGCAGGTTCAGGATGACCGGCCGCTCCGGGGTGGGCTGCCAGATGTCGGTGACCGCGTTGCACACCTCGGCGGCGTAGGAGAGCTCGGTGCCGGTGTAGGACTCCGGCGAGTACTGGAAGCGGAAGTCGGTGTCGGAGTACTTCTGCGCGTACTCGACCACCAGGTCGGCGGCCTGCAGCGCGATCTTCTTGATGCCCTCGCGCTCCTCGCGGAACACCACGCGGCGCTGCAGGATCGACGTGGAGTTGTAGATGTGCACGATCGCCTGCGGCGCGCCCTCCAGCGACTGGAAGGTGCGCTCGATCAGCTCGGGGCGGCACTGGGTCAGCACCTGGATGCGCACGTCGTCCGGGATCGCGCCGTCCTCGATGATCTCGCGGACGAAGTCGAAGTCGGTCTGGCTCGCGGCCGGGAAGCCGACCTCGATCTCCTTGTAGCCCATGCGCACGAGCAGCTCGAAGAACTTGCGCTTGCGGGCGGGCGACATCGGGTCGATCAGGGCCTGGTTGCCGTCCCGCAGGTCGACGGCGCACCACAGCGGCGCGCGCTCGATGCGCTTGTCCGGCCAGGTGCGGTCGGGCAGTTCGATGTTCTCCACCAGCTTGTACCAGGGCTGGTAGCGGTGCACCGGCATCGAGCTGCCGCGCTGCGGGTTCCACGCGGGCTGGTCGGCGGGGGCGGGACGCGAAGGCTTGCGGATGCGGCTCACGGTGGGATCGGAGCTGGTCATTGCTGGGAAACTCTCCTGCCGGGTTTTCGGGCGACCGGCGGCGTGACGAAGCCCCGCGACGGGGGGCCGGTCAGGATCAGGCCCCGTCGCGGCAGCGAAGCAGGAGAGCACGCGCCACGGATTCACTGTAGCCCGGTCGCGATGATGTTGAAAAGCGACCCGGTCGGTTACTGGCAGGTAGCCAAGGCGGGCGTGGCGTGGGAAACTCGGCGTCATGGCCGAGCACGCCGAGAAGCCCAAGAGCGACGTCGACGAAGACGCCTCGCCGCGACCCAAGCGCCAGGTGCCGTGGGGGCGCGTGAAGGACCAGGCGGTCGGGCTGATCGCCGGGATCGTCCGCTGGGTCGGCCTGATCTTCGCGCTCATCCTGGTGCTGCACGTGATCTTCGTGGTCGGTGGCGCCAACCCGGACAACGGGATCGTTTCGTTCGTGCGCGACTGGTCCGACGGCCTGGCGCTGGGGTTCAAGGACCTGTTCGAGCCCACCGACGAGAAGCTGCGGGTGCTGGTGAACTACGGCATCGCGGCGATCTTCTGGCTGGTGGTCTCGTCCATCGTCACGCGGATCGTCCGGCGCATCGGCGGCGCCACCTCCTGAGCCGGATGGCGCACATCGTCCGCTGGGCAGGCGGGCCGCGTCCGCTGCTGTTCGACCTCGCGGTGGCCGGGTTCTTCACCTGGCTCGCGATCACGAACGTGAGCGCGCCGGTCGCCTGGCCACCCGTCGTCGCGGCCGCCGTGTTCGGCGCGTTGCTGGTGCGGCGCCGGTTCCCGCTGGCCGCGCTGGTGATCGTCGGCGCGGCGCTGGTGGCCGGGGCGAACCTGCTGCCGCTCGTCGTCGCCGTCTACACGCTGGCCTCGCGCCGCGGGCCCGGCCGGCAGACCGCGGCTGGTGGTGCCGTCGCGCTCGCCGCCTTCCTGCTCCCGGCCGGGATCAGGTGGAGCGAGGACTGGCCGTACGTGTTGCTGGGCGCGGGCGTGTTCCTGCTGGTCCCGCTGCTGGCCGGGCTGTGGTGGCACCAGCGGGCCAAGCTGCTCGCGGCCCTGCGCGAGCGCGCGGAGCAGGCCGAGCGGGAGCGCGACCTGCTGACCGAGCGGGCGGTGGTGGCCGAGCGGCGCCGCATCGCGGGCGAGATGCACGACGTGGTGGCCCACCGGGTGAGTGTCATCGCGGTGCAGGCGGGCGCGCTGACGGTGACCTGCGACGGGCAGGCCGCCGCCGCGGCGGAGGTGATCCGGCAGAACAGCACCGCGGCCCTGACCGAGCTGCGCGAGGTGCTCCGCGTGCTGCGTGACGGGGAAGCGGAGGTGCACCCGCCGTCCGGGCTGGACGGTCTGGGCGCGCTGGTCGACGACGCGAGGGCGGCAGGCACCCGCGCCGAGCTGAGCCTGCCCGATCCGCTGCCGGAGGTCGCGATCCCGGTCGGGCGCGCGGCTTACCGGGTGGTGCAGGAGGCGTTGACGAACATCGGCAAGCACGCGCCGGGGGCACGTGCGCGGGTCGCCGTCGCCGTGCGTGGCGCGGAGCTGACCGTCGAGGTCGCCGACGACGGCCCCGGCGACCGCGCGCCCGCGCACGAGCTGCCGAGTTCCGGCTTCGGCCTGGTGGGGATGCGGGAACGGGTCGGCCTCGCCGGCGGTACCGTCCACACGGGCCGGTCCGGGAGCGGTTTCCTGGTGCGGGCCGTGTTTCCGCTGACCGAGGACGAGGAGGCCGGGTGACGGTACGGGTTCTCCTGCTCGACGACGAGGAGCTCGTGCGGGGTGGGCTGCGGCTCATCCTGGAGTCCGACCCGGACATCGAGGTGGTCGCCGAGGCCGGCGACGGGACGGGTGTGGTGGACCTGGTGGCGCGGCACCGCCCCGACGTCGTGCTCACCGACATCCAGATGCCGCGCGTCGACGGGCTCCAGGTGACGGCGAAGGTGACCGCGCTGCCCGGTGCGCCGGTGGTGGTCGTGCTGACCACGTTCGACCTCGACGAGTACGTGCACACCGCGCTGCGCTCGGGTGCGGCCGGGTTCCTGCTCAAGGACATCCCGCCGCGCGAACTGGTGCACGCGGTGCACGTCGTGGCCCGCGGCGAGGCGATGATCTCGCCGAAGGTGACCAAGCGGTTGCTGAGCCACTTCACGCGCGGCAGCGCGGCGGCCCTCGACCGGGTCGGCACCCTCACCGACCGGGAACGCGACGTCGCGCTGGCCGTCGGGCGGGGGCTGAGCAACAGCCGCATCGCGGCCGAGCTGCACCTCAGCGAGTCGACCGTGAAGGTGCACCTCGGCCACGTGATGGCCAAGCTGGGCGCCGGCAACCGGACCCAGGTCGCGATCGCCGTGCACGACGCCGGGCTGCTCTGAAGATCGGCCGAAAGTCGTAGATCGTCTGCACGGTCGTGCGATGCCCGTCGCCTGCCGGTTCCCTAGCGTCGGGGTCCATGACGCACCGCATCACCGCGCTCGCCGGGGAACCCGTGCTCGGCAAACCGTGGAACTACGTCCTGGCCGCGCTGATCATCGCGCTGGTGGTCGCGTGCGTGGTCCTGATCGTCGGGGCGCTGGTGAGCATTCTGCGCTCGCCGCAGTCCGGCGGCATGAAGTTCGTCTGGGTGGTGTTCGTCCTGGTGGCGCCCTACCTGGGCAGCGCGTTGTGGTTCCTGATCGGGCGGAAGGCCGCCCTCACGGCGAGTTAGAAGGCGGGAGTGCCCCACGCTTCCGTGTAGGCGAGGTCGCCGAGGGGCAGGCGGCTGCGCGGGCCCTGTTCGCGTTCGATCAGCTTGTCCACCCCCAGCACGGCGGGGTCGCCGGCGTGCCCGACGGCGATCGCGACCCGGGGGACGGCTCCGTCCGGCACCGCGAACCGCTCGCGGACGGCGTCGGCGTCGAAGCCGGCCATCTGGTGCGCCACGAGCCCTTCCGCGACCGCCTGCAGCACGAGGTTCTGCGTGGCCAGCCCGAGCCCGTACTCCGCGTAGGGGATCTCGCCCTTTTCGTTGCGCGTCAGCATGATCGCGACCAGCAGGGCGCCCGCGCGGTGCGCCCACTCCTGGTTCCGCTCGGTGAGCGTGCCGAGGATCTGCCGGAACGTCGGATCACCACGCCGGCCGGCCAGAAACCGCGCCGGCTGGGTGTTCCCGAACGACGGCGCCCACCGCGCGGCCTCCAGCAGGGCGCGCAGCTGGTCCCAGGTCACCTCCCGGGTCTCGTCGAGGGCGCGCGGGCTCCACCGGTGCGCGATCACCTCGGTCAGGGGCACGCTGGAATCGGCCATCTTGTCCATCGGTTCGCCTGCTTCCCGTTTCGCCGGAGTCAGAGTTCGCCCTGGCGGGCCAGTGCCGCGTGCGCCTTGGCGATGTCCGCGGCGGACGGTTCGACCGACGTCACAACGTCCCGCGCCGTCGTCCGGACGAACCGGAGCACGGGCCTGCCGTTGTCCAGCAGCGGCGAATCGATGGCGACGTAGCTGTCCGCGTCACCGGGCTTCGTCATGCGCGCCTCCTCGCGGGTCAGATCGCATACTTCCAGACCGTCAGCGCGAACGCGCCGAACCACGCGCTCGCCAGCGCGACCCCCGAGCAGACCCACAGCACGGTGTTCGTCCGGCGTTTGGCCAGCGCCACCGCCACCGGGACCAGCAACGTGAACGCGGGCAACAACAACCGCGGCTTGGCGTGCATCAGCGCGCTCGACCCCAGGCACATCACCAGCACCCCGGCCGCGTACACCGCCAGCACCGTCTCGCGCCGGGCCAGCACCGCCATGCCGATCAGCGCGCCGGCGATCACGGCGACCGTCAGCACGCTCATCGCCGAATCGCTGCCCGTCAGCACCTCGGCCACGAACCGGGCCGTCGACACCCCGCCGTCGAACCGGGTCCGCCACCCCTGCCACTCCAGGTCGGACCAGGTGCTCAGCTGCGCCTCGAACCCGGACTCCGGCCGCACCCGCATCCCGGTCCACCACAGGTATCCGAACAACCCGGCGGGCGCCAGCGCCAGCGCGGCGAGCGGGCGCCCGCCGTCCTCCCGGCGCGTCAACGCCATCACCGCGGCCACCACCACCGCGACCACCAGCGCCAGCGCCGTCGACCGCACCAGCCCGGCTGCCAGGCAGCACAGCCCGGCCACCTCCCACCGCCGCTCCAGCACCGCGACCAGCGTCCACACCGCCAGCGCGCAGAACAACGCTTCGGTGTAAGCCATGGTCAACACGACGCTCATCGGCGTCGCCGCGAACAGGGCCACCAGGATGTAGCCGGCCCGGCGCGAGCCGCCGCGCACGAGACGCCCGAGCCGGGCCAGGCCGTACGCCGCGAAGAGCCCGGCGGCCAGCGACACCACCAGCGCCGCCGCGGGAAACCCGAGCGCGGGCGCCAGCAGCCGGATCAGGAACGGGTACCCGGGGAAGAACGCCCGCGGCGTGTGCGGGTTCGGGTGGCCGAGCGCGTCGGTCGTCGGCCCGAGTTCGTAGCCGGACGCCGCGATCTTGAGGTACCACTGGCCGTCCCAGGCGGCGATCCTAGACAACAGGTCGTCCTCGTGCAGCGCGGCGAACACCGTGAGCACCACAACACCGAGGGCCCGCACACCGAGGTACACGGCCGCGGGCAGCAGGAGCGCCCGGCGTCTGGTGATCCGGTCGGCCAGGTCCAGCAGCAGGCCAGGGGCCGCTTGCTCCGGTCGCCGAACGGTTTGGCTGCTGCCCTGCACGGTTGGTCATTTTCCCACGAGTCCGGCCGGTGGCAGTGGCCGGAGCCACATAACGGGGTGGCCAGGGCCGTAACCCCCGGTAGGCTGCTCCGAAAGGTGCGAAATAGGAGGTCGGCAGACAAGTGGCGCTCGTGGTCCAGAAGTACGGCGGTTCGTCGCTGGAGAGCGCTGATCGCATCAAGCGCGTGGCCGAACGGATCGTGGCCACCAAGAAGGCGGGCAACGACGTGGTCGTCGTCTGCTCCGCCATGGGTGACACCACCGACGAATTGCTCGACCTGGCCCAGCAGGTCAACCCGGTGCCGCCCGAACGAGAGATGGACATGCTGCTCACCGCTGGGGAGCGCATTTCCAACGCGCTTGTCGCGATGGCGATTTCGGCACACGGTTTCGAAGCGTGGTCGTTCACCGGATCCCAGGCGGGTGTGGTCACGACGGGCGTGCACGGCAACGCGCGCATCATCGACGTGACACCGAGCCGGGTCACCGAGGCCCTCGACCAGGGGTACATCGCGCTGGTCGCCGGGTTCCAGGGCGTCGCGCAGGACACCAAGGACATCACCACTCTCGGCCGCGGCGGTTCGGACACCACCGCGGTGGCGCTGGCCGCGGCGCTCAACGCGGACGCGTGCGAGATCTACTCCGATGTGGACGGCGTGTACACCGCCGACCCGCGGATCGTGCCCAACGCGCGCAAACTCGACACCATCCCGTACGAGGAGATGCTCGAACTCGCCGCGAGCGGTTCGAAGATCCTGCACCTGCGCTCGGTCGAGTACGCCCGCCGCTACGGCGTGCCGATCCGGGTCCGTTCGTCCTACAGCGACAAGCCGGGCACCACCGTGGCCGGTTCGATTGAGGAGATCCCCGTGGAACAAGCGTTGATCACCGGTGTGGCGCACGACCGGTCGGAGGCCAAGGTCACCGTCACCGGGGTGCCGGACCACGCCGGCGCCGCGGGGCGGATCTTCCGGGTCATCGCCGACGCCGAGATCGACATCGACATGGTGCTGCAGAACGTCTCCAACACCGCCGGCCGCACCGACATCACCTTCACGCTGTCGAAGGCGAACGGTCCGAAGGCCGTGGCGGAGCTGGAGAAGCTGAAGGGCGAGCTGGAGTTCGACTCCGTGCTCTACGACGACCAGGTCGGCAAGGTTTCGCTGGTGGGCGCGGGCATGCGCTCGCACCCCGGCGTCACCGCGACCTTCTGTGAGGCGCTGGCCAAGGTCGGCGTCAACATCGAGATCATCAACACCTCGGAGATCCGGATCTCGGTCCTGATCCGCGACGCGCAGCTGGACGACGCGGTGCGCGCGATCCACGAGGCATTCGAACTCGGCGGCGACGAGGAAGCCGTCGTGTACGCGGGGAGTGGTCGCTGAAATGGCTCCGACGTTGGCTCTGGTCGGTGCGACCGGCGCGGTGGGCACCGTCATGATCGACATCATCAACGGGCGCGAGAGCGTGCCGTGGGGTGAGATCCGGCTGATCGCCTCGCCGCGGTCGGCCGGCAAGAAGATCACCGTGCGCGGCGAGGAACTGACCGTGATCGCGCTGTCCCCGGAGGCCTTCGACGGCGTCGACGTCGCCATGTTCGACGTGCCGGACGAGGTGTCCGCCGAGTGGGCCCCGATCGCGGCCGAACGCGGCGCGATCGCGGTCGACAACTCCGGCGCGTTCCGGATGGACGACGAGGTGCCGCTCGTGGTGCCCGAGGTCAACTCCGACAAGGTGCGGGAGCGGCCGCGCGGCATCATCGCCAACCCGAACTGCACGACGCTGTCGATGATGGCGGCGCTGGGCGCGCTGCACCGCGAGTTCGGCCTCACCGAGCTGGTGGTCGCCTCCTACCAGGCGGCGTCCGGCGCCGGCCAGCCCGGCATCGACCGGCTGCAGGCCGAGCTGGCCGCGGTGTCCGGAAAGGACCTCGGCGCGAAGGCGGGCGACGTGCGGGCCGCGCTGGAGTCGGCCGGCCTGCCGCTGTCGGACAGCCCGTTCGCGGGCACCCCGCTGGCGTTGAACGTGGTTCCGGCCGCCGGTTCCTACAAGGGTGACGGCTGGTTCTCCGAGGAGCTCAAGGTCCGCAACGAGTCGCGGAAGATCCTCGGCATCCCGGACCTGAAGGTGTCCGCGACCTGCGTCCGCGTCCCGGTGGTCACCACCCACTCGCTCGCGGTGCACGCCACCTTCGCGCGCGAGGTCACCGTCGAGGCCGCGCACAAGGTGTTCGCGGCGCAGTCGTCGATCGTGCTGGTCGACGACCCGGCCAACGGCGAGTTCCCGAGCCCGGCCGAGGTCGTCGGCGGCGACCCGACGTACGTCGGACGGGTGCGCCAGGCGCTGGACTTCCCGAACACGCTCGACTTCTTCGTGTGCGGGGACAACCTGCGCAAGGGCGCGGCGCTGAACACCTACGAGATCGCCGAGCAGCTGGCTCCCGAGTTCGGCTGACGGCCACGCAGAGTTGCCCCGGCCTCGCTGAATTCACTCGACAGTGAGGCAACTTCTCCCTGGCCCGACGTCGGCCCGCTTCTAGTGTGGGCCGAGTCAATGGCAGGGAGAAGTCGGGGAGCTCGCGGTGACAAGGCATGTCCTGGCCGCGTTCGTGTGCGCGGCGGTGGTGCTCGGCATGGGCACGCCCCTGCTCGTGGCGACCGCGGACGACACCGACGGCCCGCTCACGGTGCGGGTCGTCCGGGGTGAGACCGGGGTCGGCGGCATCCTCGTCGTGGCCACCGACCCGAGTGGCGCCAGCGTCAGCGGCGTCACCGGGCCGGACGGCACGGCGCGGCTCACGACCACCGCGCTGTCCGGCGGGAAGTACCGCGTGGACGCCTCGATCCCGGCGTCCATGCCGGACGTCAAGCCGGCGGCCGAGGACCAGAGCCGCGCCAGCCTGACCGAGTTCGTCGACGTGGGCGGCGGCAAGGCCGTCACGCTCACGATGGGCGTCGGCGGCATGGACGGCCCGGTCCAGCTCGGCGACCGGACGTGGTTCGACACCGACGGCGACGGCGTGCAGGACGGCGACGAGCCGCCGCTGCCGGGGGTGCGGGTGCAGCTGCTGGCCTGCGACGGCGGCGGGGCGCCGCTGGCGGAGGAGACAACCGACTCCGCCGGGCGCTACCTGTTCGGCCCGGACGAGGGCCTGCAGCCCAACAGCTGCTACACCCTGCGGTTCGACTTCGGCGGCGTGAACACCGGCCCGCTGCCCGGATCGCCGCCCGTCGAGGGTCTGAAGTGGACCGTTCCGCACGCGGGCGACCAGTCGCTGGATTCCGATGTGGACCCCGGGAGCGGTTCGGTGCGGGTCGCGATCGGCCCGCCCGGCTCGGTCGACCACACCGTGGACGCGGGCGTGGTCGGCGGCCTCAACCGGATCGGCGACCTGGTGTGGGCCGACGTCAACCGCAACGGGTTGCAGGACCAGGGCGAGCCCGGCATCGCCGACGTGGGCGTGCGGCTGCAGAAGGCCGACGGCACCCCGGTCGCCGGAACGAGCACCGGCCCGCACGGCCAGTACCAGTTCTCGCACCTGCCCGACGGCAGCTACCAGGTCTGCTTCGACACCGCGAAGCTCCCGCCGCAGTACGGCGACTACCAGCTCACCAGGCAGCGCGCTGGCACGCCGGGCCAGGACTCCGCGCCCGACCCGGCCACCGGCTGCACCGCGCCGACCGAGCTGACCCCGAGCCGTACCCAGGACTTCACGATGGACGCCGGCCTGGCGCCGCCGGTCAACCGGATCGCCGCGCTGGTCTGGCAGGACGTCGACGGCGACGGCGCGCCGGGAGCGCTGGAGCCGGGGATCGCCGGGGTGCCGGTGAAGCTGCGCGGCGCGGACGGCACCCAGGTCGCCATGACCACCACCGGCCAGGACGGGAAGTACTCCTTCGAAGACCTGCCGTCCGGCTCGTTCGCGGTGTGCTTCGACCTGGCCAACCTGCCGCAGGCCGCGGCCGACTTCACGCCGGTTGAGGGGAGCCCGGTCTCCGGCGCCGACCCGGCGACCGGCTGCACCCCGCAGGTGACCCTCGGCCTCGGCAAGCGCGAGGACACCGCGCTGAACATGGGGCTCGCCGCGCCTGCCAACCGGATCGGCGACCGGGTGTGGGCGGACACGAACCGCAACGGCATCGCCGACGCCACCGAGTCCGGCCCGAGCGGGGTGCCGGTCAAGCTGCTCCGCGCCGGCGGCGGCGAGGAGGCGTCGACGACCACCGGCGCCGACGGCCGGTTCCGGTTCACCGGGATCCCGGACGGCGCGTACCAGGTGTGCGTCGACCGCGCCGCGCTGCCCGCGCCGGTGGCCGGGTACCAGTTCACGAAGCCGCGCGCCGGTGAGTCCACAAAGGATTCCGATGTGGACCTGGCGAGCGGGTGCGCTCCGCCGGTCGCCGTCGGCGTCGGCCACCGCGACGAGAGCACGATCGGCGTCGGGTTGTCGCCAGCGCGCAACCGGCTCGGCGACCTGCTGTGGGTGGACCGCAACGGCAACGGCACGCAGGACGCGGGCGAGCCCGGCGCGGCCGGGGTCCCGGTGACGCTGACCGACGACGGAGGGCGCCCGGTGGCGACCACCCGCACCGCCGCGGACGGCTCGTACCTGCTCGACGACCTGCCCGACGGCTCGTACCGGGTGTGCTTCGACCTCGCCGGCCTCGCCCCGGAGTTCCGCGGCTTCCACATCGCAGGCGGCGACCCGGGCTGCGCCGGACCGGTGACGGTCGGCCCGAAGCCGCGGGAGGACCTGTCCGTGCGGATCGGCCTGGTCAGCGCCAGCCCGGCGGTCGTGCCTGCCGCGCAGGAGTCCACGAGCGGCGGCGGGTTCCCAGTCGGGTGGGTGTTGTTCGGTGTCGTGGCGGCGATCGGCGCGGTCGTCGGGGTGCGCTGGTGGAAGGCCGCCGAGCCGGGAGCGTGACCCGGTAGTTTGGGCGTTATGAGAATTCTGCGGGTGCTCGGAGTCGTCGGGATGGCGGTCGTGCTGGCCGGTTGTGCGGAAGCCGCGGAGACGGCGGACCGGGTGAGCGCGTGCTCGCAGGCCCTCGGGCTGGCGAACCTCAACCCGTACGCCTCGGCGCAGGAGGTGTCCGCCCAGGCGCAGCAGAAGGCCGAGGAGCTGCGCAACCTCGGCAACCAGGTGGCCGACCAGACGCTGCAGCAGAACCTGTTCGCGATCGCCGACTCCTACGTCGCGCTGGAGCAGCGCAAGTCGCAGGGCCTGTCCGACGTGAACGACTGGGTCCAGACGAACACCGCCAACCTGGAGCGGCTGCGCCAGGCCTGCACGTGAGGCGGCGGCAGGCCGGCTGTCCCCGGGACTCCTAGGATCGGCGGGGCTCTGCCTGTTCCGCGGCGCGCGGGGGATCGTGGAGCCCGAACAAGCCGAGAAGGGATTTCCATGACAGCGAACACACTGGCCGGCGGCACCTTCACCCTCGCAGGCGGGCTCACCGTCGGGCGCATGGGCTACGGCGCGATGCAGCTGGCCGGGCCTGGCGTGTTCGGGCCGCCCGCGGACCGGGACGCCGCGGTCGCGGTCCTGCGCGAAGCGGTCGAGCTGGGTGTCAACCACATCGACACCGCCGACTTCTACGGCCCGCACGTGACGAACCAGATCATCCGCGAGGCGCTGCACCCCTACGACGGGATCGTGGTGGTGACGAAGGTCGGCGCGGTGCGCGACGACCAGGGCGCCTGGGTGCACCAGCGCTCGCCGGAGCAGCTGCGCGCCCAGGTGCACGACAACCTGCGCAACCTTGGCGTCGACGCGCTCGACGTGGTCAACCTGCGCGTCGGCGGCGGGGACGACGGCCACTCCGCGGTGCCCGGCTCGATCGCCGAGCCGTTCACCGCGCTGGTCGAGATGCAGCAGGAGGGGCTGATCAAGCACCTCGGCATCAGCACGGTCAACGCCGAGCAGGTCGCCGAGGCGCAGTCGATCGCGCCGGTCGTGTGCGTGCAGAACGCCTACAACGTGGCCCACCGCGAGGACGACAAGCTGGTCGAGTCGCTGGCCGCGCAGGGCATCGCGTACGTGCCGTACTTCCCGCTCGGCGGGTTCTCGCCGCTGCAGTCGGAGGTGCTGAACTCGGTGGCCGCCCGCCTCGGCGCGACGCCGATGGCCGTCGCGCTGGCCTGGCTGCTGCAGCGGTCGCCGAACATCCTGCTCATCCCGGGCACGTCGTCGGTCGCCCACCTGCGGGAGAACGTGGCCGCCGCGTCCCTGGACCTCCCCGCGGACGCGATCGCCGAACTCGACGCGATCGCCTAACGCACCACGAGGTGGAGCCCCCGGCCGGCCGTCTCCCGGTCGACGACCGTGGTCTCGTTCCAGCCGCGGGGCCGCCCCTCGAACAGCAGGGCGCGGACCCGCGGCAGGCGGCGCAGGTGACGGCAGAAGGACGCCTTGCGCAGCACCCGGCCGCGCGCGCGTTGCCCGGCCAGCGCCTCCTCCGGGGTGCAGTCCACCCACAGCAGGTGCCGCCGCCGTCCGGTGAGCAGGCCGGTCAGCATCAGCCACGCCCTGGTCGCCGCGCCGGTGGCCGGGTCGTGCACAACGACCGGGCCGGGCGTGCGGATCGCCGCGAGCACCACCCGCAGCCGGTGCAGGACGTGCACCGCCGGGCGGTAGCGGCGGTACGGCGTGCCGGGCGGCAGCGCGGCGGCCAGCCGGTCGCGCATCTGGTCGGAGTCGAGCACCTCGACCGGGCGGCTGGCCTGCGTGCTGCGCAGCAGCGTGCTCTTGCCCGAACCGGGCAGCCCGGCGATGACCAGCAGCGCGCGCGGTTCGATCGTCATCTGCAAGGTGGCGCCGGCTGTGCTGTCCATACCGGGCCAACGCGCGATCACGCCACCCGCGTTCCGCACTTACAGGTCAAATCGGTCATTCACAGCGGCGCCACAGCCGGGACCCTGGCCGAGCGGCGGCGCAGCCCGAAGGCCACCGCGGCGAAGCCGAGCCCGAACAGGCCCGCCGCCGCGAAGCCCCAGCCGGGGCCGGTGTGGTCGATCACGAACCCGACCACCGGGCTGCCCGCCGCCATGCCGAGCCGGGTGGCGGCGTCGAGCAGGCCCATCGCCTCGCCGCGCACCCGTGGCGGCGCGAGGCCGGTGACCTCCTCGGCGGTCGACGCGAGCGTCGGCGCGCAGGCCAGGTTCGTCGGCACCAGCGCCAGCGCCAGCAGCCACCACGGCAGCCCGGTGGCCAACCCGACCGGGATCACGAGCACGGTCAGCAGCACCATCAGCCGCGCCTGCGACAGCGACTTCCGCACCGCCCCGTGCACGATCCCGCCGACCGCCGAGGCGACGCACATCACGGCGATCACCACGCCGGTCCAGCCCACCTCGCCGGTGGCCCGCAGCGCGGCGAGCGTCGCCAGTTCGGTGCCCATCAGGCAGAACAGCGCCCCCGACGCGACGAGCAGGGCGCCGACCAGCCGCGGGCTGAGCCACTCCCGCATCGGCGGCCGCTCGGCGGTGACCGTCTCGCCCTCGTGCCGGGTCGGCGGGTTGAACCAGCACAGCGCGAGGGTGCCGAGCGCGAAGCAGACGCCGATCCCGCTCAGCGCGACGGTCGAGGACAGCTGCGTCGACAGGGCGATGCCCGCGCTCGGGCCGACCATGAAGCTCGTCTCCAGCAGGATCGAGTCGAGCGAGTACGCCGAGCGCCGCGACTCCGGCGGCACCAGCGCGGTCAGCACCTGGCGGGCGATCGAGCTGGCAGGCAGCACGAGCGCGCCCGCCGGCAGCGCGGTCACGAGCAGCGCCGCGTACGGCAGGTGCGGGGTGGCCAGCCAGAACGCCGCGGAGGTCAGGCCGCACACCGAGGTGACCGCGCGCAACCCGTAGCGGTCGATCATCCGGCCGACGACCGGCGCGCCGATGGCGCTGCCCAGCATCGTCGCGGTCCCGACGAGACCCGCCTGGCCGTACCCGCGGCCGAGGTCGCTGACGACGTGCAGGGTCAGCGTGATCCCGGTGGCGGTCATCGGCAGGCGGGTGAAGAAGAACAGCAGCATCGCCATGCGGACCCCGGGCAGGGCGAGGACCTGGCGGTACGGCTGGAGGGACATGCTCCCACTTTGGCACGGCCGTGCAACTCCTTTTCGCGCCGCTTGCCGCTCCGGAAAACTGACAGCTACTATCAAAAAGTAGTGACTATCAGTTTGGAGGCTGGGATGGACGGGTCGAAGCGGTGGTGGGCGCTGGGTGCGCTGTCCGTGGCGTTGCTGGCGTTCGGACTCGATGTGACGGTCCTGTCGGTGGCCCTGCCGACGCTGGCCGTCGACCTGGAGGCGTCGACGAGCGAGCTGCAGTGGTTCTCGAACGCGTACACGCTGGTGCTCGCCGCGGGGCTGCTCCCGGCCGGCCTGCTCGGCGACAAGTTCGGCACGAAGCGGTTCCTGCTCGGTGGTCTGGCGGTCTTCGGCCTGGCTTCGGTGGCCTGCGCCTACGCCGGTTCAGCCGGGATGCTGATCGCGGCGCGCGCGTTCCTCGGGCTGGGCGCGGCGGCACTGGTGCCGCTGTCGATGTCGGTGCTGAACGCGCTGTTCCCGGGCGCCGACCGCGGGCGGGCGATCGCCGTGTGGGCCGCGGCGATGGCGGTCGGCATCCCGCTCGGGCCGGTGGTCGGCGGGTGGCTGCTGGACAACTTCTGGTGGGGCTCGGTGTTCCTGCTCAACGTGCCCGCGGTGCTCGCCGGCCTGGTCCTGCTGGCCTGGCTGGTGCCGGATCTGCCCGGCGACCGCGGCAGGCGGTTCGACCTCCCTGGTGTCGTCCTGTCCAGCGCGAGCCTGGTCGCGCTGACCTACGGACTGGTCGAGGCGGGTGACCGCGGCTGGGGTTCGGCGACCGTGCTCGGGCCGGTGCTCGGCGGGCTCGCGCTGCTGGCCGGGTTCGTCGTCCACCAGGCCCGGGCCGCCCACCCGTTGCTGGACCTCGGGTTGTTCGCGTCGCCCGGCTTCCGCTGGGGCGCGGTGCTCGCGACGCTGGCGTCCTTCGCGATGATGGGCGCGTTGTTCCTGTTGCCGCAGTACTTCCAGGCGGTGCACGCGACCAACGCGCTCGGCACCGGGTTGCGGCTGTTGCCGGTGGTCGGCGGTCTGCTCGTCGGGGTGCGGGTCGCGGAGTGGTTGCGTCCGCGGCTGGGCGCGCGGGTGCTGGTGAGCACGGGGTTCGTGCTGATGACCGGCGGGCTGGTGGCCGGAACCGCCACTGGGACCGGCGACGGGTACGGCTACGCGGCGGTGTGGGTGTCACTGGTCGGCCTCGGGCTGGGCTTCGCGTTGCCGCCGTCGATGGACATCGCGATGGGGGCGTTGAGCCCGGGCCGCAGCGGCGTCGGGGGTGGCGTGCTGCAGGCGATGCGGCAGGTCGGTGGCACGTTGGGCGTCGCGATCCTCGGCACGGTGCTGAACGCGGGGTACCGGGGCGGGGTCGACGTAGCCGGGTTGCCGGACGACGTGGCCGCGGCGGTGCGGGACAGCGCCGCGGCCGGGGTGCAGGTCGCCGCGCGGGTGCCCGCGTTGCTCGGGTCGGTGCGCGAGTCCTTCGTCGCGGGCATGTCGGCGACGCTGTGGGTGTGCGCCGGGTTCGCGCTGGTGGGTGCCGTGCTCGCCGCGCTGTTCCTGCCGCGCCAGGCGCAGGACGTGGCCGGGGCAGAATCGGGGCATGAGTTCGTCGCGGGATGAGCAGCCGCTCGGGTTGCGGGAGC
Source organism: Amycolatopsis sp. NPDC006125 (assembly GCF_040614195.1). Taxonomy (NCBI): domain Bacteria; kingdom Bacillati; phylum Actinomycetota; class Actinomycetes; order Pseudonocardiales; family Pseudonocardiaceae; genus Amycolatopsis; species Amycolatopsis sp. NPDC006125. The sequence continues at coordinate 4,632 of NZ_JBEXTZ010000088.1, read as the reverse complement.
GGAAGAAGGCGCGCACGCGGGCCGCGATCCAGAGCCAGGCGCTGCGGTTGTTCACCGCGCAGGGCTACGCGGAGACGACGATCGAGCAGATCGCCGCGGCGGCCGAGGTGTCGCAGAGCACCTTCTTCCGCTACTTCCCGACCAAGGAGGACACGGTCCTCTACGACCGCCTCGATCCGGTGCTGATGCGGGCGTTCGTGGAGCAGCCTGCCGAGCTGACCCCGCTCCAGGCGGTGCGGGCCGCGTGCGCCCAGGTGTTCGCGCGGCTGGACGCCGAGGAGTCCGAACTGGAGCGCGCCCGGCAGCGGCTGGTGTTCAGCGTGCCCGAACTGCGCAACCGGATGATCGAACACATCGCCGCGGGGCTGGGCATGCTGGCCGAGGCCGCGGCCGAACGAGCAGGCCGGGACCCCGGCGACTTCACCGTGCGGGTCTGGTCCGGGGCGGTGATCGGCGTGGTCTTCGCGGCGTACTTCAGCGCGGCCGAGGCCCCGGAGAACCTGGTGGACGTGATCGACAAGGCGGTCACCCTGCTGGAGGACGGGCTGCCGCTGTAGGTGGCTTGGGGCGCTCTGCACGGCCCTGCTCACCTTCGGACTGGACATGACGGTGCGGCCGGGCTGCTTCCGGCGGGCTTGCTCGGTGACCGGTTCGGCATCAAGCGGTTCCTGCTCGGCGGCCTTGCGCTGTTCGGTCTGGCGTCGGTCGCCTGCGCCTTCGCGGACTCGGTCGAGAGCCTGATCGTGGCCAGGGCATTTCTCGGCCTCGGTGCCGCCTGCCTGGTCTCGTTGTCGATGGCGGTGCTCAACGTCTTGTTCCCGGGCGCTGACCGGGGCCGTGCTCTCGCCGTGTGGTCCGTGGCGGTGGCAGTCGGGGTGCCGCTCGGCCCGGTGGTCGGCGGCTGGCTGCTCGACAGCTTCTGGTGGGGTTCGGTCTTCCTGCTCAACGTGCCGTTCGTGGTCGTCGGGTTCGTGTTGCTGGCCTGGTTGGTTCCGGCTTTGCCGGTGGACCGGGCGCGGCGTGCCGACCTCCCCGGCATCGTGTTGTCCGGCGCGGGCGTGGTGGCGCTGACTTTCGGGCTGATCGAAGTCGGTGACCGCGGGTGGATCGCGATCTCCGCGCTCGGGCCGATCCTGGCCGGAGTCGCGTTGCTGTGCGCGTTCGTCGTCGTGGAGGGGCGCGTGCGATACCCGTTGCTGGACCTCGGACTGTTCACCACGCCCGGGTTCCGGTGGGGTGGCCTGCTCAGCGGGCTCACGTCCTTCGTGCTGTTGGGTGTGTTGTTCCTGCTGCCGCAGTACTTCGACGCGGTCCGTGGTGCCGGCGCGCTGGAAGCAGGAGTGCAGTTGCTCCCGATGGTCCTGGGGATGTCGGTCGGCATGCAGGTGGCTGATCCCCTGAACCGCAGGCTGGGCGTGAAGGTCGTCGGTGCCGGGGGATTTCTGGTGATGGCGGCAGGGCTCGTCACCGGCGCGGTCTCGGGATCCAGCCACGGCTACGGCTTCATCGCTCTGTGGGTTTCGCTGGTGGGGGTCGGACTCGGGTGCGCGGTTTTCGCAGCTCTGGACGACGCGCTCGGAGCACTGGACCCGGGGCGCAGCGGCGTGGGAGGCGGAGTTCTGCAGGTGATCCGACAGCTCGGTGGCACCCTCGGCGTGGCGATCCTGGGCACCGTCCTCAACGCCGGTTACCGCGGGTCGGTGGATGTCGGTGGGTTGCCCGAGCCGTCCGCGGAGGCCGTCCGGGACAGCGCGGCCGGCGGGGCGCGCGTCGCCGCCCGGTGACCGAGGCGGCGGCCTCACCCACTTGGGCAGTTTTCTGGATTCGTTCCAGTTTTTATCTTGACTCGTTCCAGATTAGCGGGCACTGTGGACCTCGATGCCCCACCAGACCAGCCCCGTGCGGGACCAGCTCAAAGCCGTCGGCCTGCGGATCACCGCTCCGCGCGTCGCCGTCCTCGAGTGGCTCGCCGGGCACCCCCACTCGACCGCCGACCAGGTCGCGGCCGGCGTGCGGGAAGTGCTCGGATCCGTGTCCACCCAGACGGTCTACGACGTCCTGGGCGCCTGCGCGAACGCCGATCTGGTGCGGCGCGTCGAGCCGGCCGGGCACCCGGCCCGGTTCGAAACGCGTACCGGGGACAACCACCACCACCTCGTCTGCCGCGTCTGCGGCCGGGCCGAGGACGTCGACTGCGTCCACGGCGCCGCACCGTGCCTCGAACCCTCGAACACCGCGGGGTTCGTCGTCGAGGAGGCGGAGGTCGTCTTCTGGGGCCTGTGCCCCGCCTGTTCCACCACCCACCACGAGAAGGAGGGCTCGGCGTGACCAAGCCGACCACCAACAACGTGGGCATCCCGGTGGCCAGCGACAACGATTCGCTGACCCTGGGCGCCAACGGCCCGATCCTGCTGCAGGACCACTACCTCATCGAGAAGAACGCGCACTTCAACCGCGAGCGCGTCCCGGAGCGCGTGGTGCACGCGAAGGGCGGCGGTGCGTTCGGTTTCCTCGAGGTCACCGAGGACGTCAGCCAGTTCACCAAGGCCGCGGTCTTCCAGCCGGGCACCCGCACCGAGAGCCTCATCCGCTTCTCCTCGGTGGCCGGCGAGAACGGCTCGCCCGACACCTGGCGCGACCCGCGCGGGTTCGCGGTGAAGTTCTACACCACGCAGGGCAACTACGACATCGTCGGCAACAACACGCCGGTGTTCTTCATCCGGGACCCGATCAAGTTCCCCGACTTCATCCACTCGCAGAAGCGCCGCGCCGACAACCACCTGCGCGACCACAACATCCAGTGGGACTTCTGGACCCTGCGCCCGGAGTCGGCCCACCAGGTCACCTGGCTGATGGGCGACCGCGGCATCCCGTCGAACTGGCGCGAGATGGACGGGTTCGGCTCGCACACCTACCTGTGGGAGAACGCGGGCGGCGAGAAGTTCTGGGTGAAGTACCACTTCAAGACCGACCAGGGCATCGGCTACCTGACGCAGGCCGACGCGGACCGCATCGCCGGTGAGGACGCCGACTACTACATCCGCGACCTGTGGACCGCGATCGAGCGGGGCGACCACCCGAGCTGGACCCTCTACGTCCAGGTCATGCCGTACGAGGAAGCGGCGGACTACCGCTTCAACCCGTTCGACCTGACGAAGGTGTGGCCGCACGGCGACTACCCGCTGATCAAGGTCGGCCGCTACGTGCTCGACCGCAACCCGTCGAACTACTTCGCGGAGATCGAGCAGGCCGCGTTCGCGCCGACCAACATGGTGCCGGGCATCGGCCCGTCGCCGGACAAGATGCTGCAGGGCCGCCTGTTCGCCTACCCGGACGCGCACCGCTACCGGATCGGCGCGAACTTCGCCCAGCTGCCGGTGAACGCGCCGAAGTCGCCGGTGAACAGCTACTCCCGGGACGGCGCGATGCGCTACCAGAACCCGGGCGACCCGGTGTACGCGCCGAACTCGTTCGGCGGCCCGCACGCCGACGCGGCCTACGCCGGCGAGACGGTGTCGTCCTACGGGGTGGTCGACGAGGTCATCCGCTCCGCCTACCGGCTGCACGCCGAGGACGACGACTTCGGCCAGGCGGGCACCCTGGTGCGCAAGGTGATGGACGACGCGCAGCGCGAGCGCCTCGCGGGCAACATCATCGGCCACGCCAAGAAGGGCGTGTCCGAGCCGGTGCTGGAGCGCGTGTTCGAGTACTGGCGCAACGTCGACAAGACCCTCGGCGACAAGGTCGCCGAAGCGTTCGGCAAGTAGTCTCCCACCACGGAGCAGCGGCCCGGTGAGTCCTTTGTGGCTCACCGGGCCGCTTTCGCTTCGGGGGTCACCCACACAGACGGGTGGTGATCACTCCCGGATCGGGTGGCGCGGCGATTCACCGGCGACGAAGTTGGTACTTCACGCCCGGGTCAGGTCACCCACACCAGGAGGTAGGGAATGAGAGGCAAGTTCGCCCGGGTCGTCGCCGCAGTGGTGGCCGGCAGCGTTCTGGCGCTGACCGGAGCCGCTGTCGCCGCGGCCGACGGGAAGGGCACGTCCAGCACCCAGGCCGCCGGCGAGCAGCTGCTGCAGCTGCGCACCCAGCTGGTCGACTCGGCTTACTCGGCCGACGTCCCCGGCACGCAGCGGGCGCTCGGCCAGATGAGCCCGCTGCTCGGCGACCTCGCCGCGGGTGAGAAGTACACCGTCCAGTCGGACACGAGGGAAACCGCCGCGTCCGCGAAGAACGACGCCGAGACGGCCAGCCGGATCATCGCCGACCCGTCCCAGGCGAGCACCGTCAAGCAGACGCCGTCGGCGTCGCCGCTGCAGAACCCCCCGCCGCCCCTGGACATCGTGGCGGACCTGCTGAAGACGCTGATCCAGAAGCTCACGGAACTGCTGAACGCGCTGACCGGCGCCCCGCCGCCGGCGCTCACCGTGCCAGCCGCCTGAGCCAGAAGAGCCGGGCTCCGCTCGCGGAGCCCGGCTTTTTCTTTGCCCACAACCAAGGTAGCTGGGTGGTCATCCCGTCGCCTGACACCGGCGCGATCACCTTGAGCCAGGGCCGCAACCCAGGCCGCCAACCGGCAGCCGAACATGCCAACCTTGCGGCCCTGGCTCAAGGTGATATGCACAAACC
>NZ_JBEXTZ010000087.1:0-34771 GCF_040614195.1 Amycolatopsis sp. NPDC006125 | reverse complement strand
GCCCCCGCCCGGGGCGGCCGCGGGCGCAGGCCACCACCTGCGAGGCGGCCGCGGGGAGGTCGTGCCCCCGTCAGCCACCGGCGGCGCGCGCGTGGAGCTCCCGTCGGCGGGCGCTGGCCGTGCGAGTCTCGTGCCCCCGGCCGGGCACCCGGCCGCGCGGGCCTCCTCACTCCCACCGCGCGTGCCTGGCCACCACGCCGACCCCTCACATCTGGAGACCCCCGTTCCACCCGGCTCCCAACCTCGTCCGGCGCCAGGCCCCGAACGCACCAATGTGATCATCCGACCGCCGTTCCCCCACGCGGGGAGCGCCGATCCGGGTCCCTCGAAGTCACGCACACGCCGGTTCCGGCACTAAGGTGGCTGCGAGGGACTTGAAGCTTTCTGGAGAAGGGAGGTCGGCCCGTGCGGCTCGACCATGAATTCACCGTTCCGGCCCCGCCCGCCGAGGTGTGGAAGGCGGTCACCGACCCGGAACGCGTTGCCCCCTGCATGCCGGGTGCGACCCTGACGAAGGTCGAGGGCGAGACGTTCACCGGCACGGTCAAGGTGAAGCTGGGGCCGATCTCCCTGCTGTACAAGGGCTCCGGCGAGTTCCTGGAGACCGACGAGCAGGCCCGCAGGATCGTGATCAAGGCCTCCGGCAAGGACTCGCGAGGAGCAGGCACCGCGGCGGCGACCGTCACGGTGACGCTGTCCGAGGAGAACGGCGGGACGAAGGGTTCCGTGGCGACGGACCTGAACGTGACCGGCCGCCCGGCACAGTTCGGCCGCGGCATGATCTCCGAGGTCGGCGGCAAGATCCTGGACCAGTTCGCCACGAACCTGGCCGACCGCCTCGGCTCGGCGGAGACCCCAGCGGCCCCGGCCGAGGAGAAGCCGGCCGAGTCCGGGGTGACCACCGAACCGGCCCCGGAGAAGCCCAAGCTGGAGACGGTGAAGCCCCAGCCGCAGGAAGCCGAGGCGATCGACCTCTTCGAGTACGCGGGCAGCTCCATCGGCAAGCGCCTGGCCCCGGTACTCGCCGGAGTCGCCGCGGTACTCGGCATCGTGGCGATCGTGCGCCTGATCCGCCGCCGCTGAGGCCCAGCGCCGAGCGGGCGGCCCCACCTGCTCGGCGCACCTCCCCACGACACCCGGGCACGCCAGCCGCCCACCTGGGTTCGCCGCGCACGCACTGCCCGCCACGCGCCGCGCCCTGTCGGGCCCCCAGATCCAGCCGCCCGGCTGGCGACTGCCTACGCCTTGCGCAGATCCCGCCGCCCCGCCCGGCTGGTTGCCACGCGCCCTCGTGCCAGCCCCTCCGACCGGGCCCCCGCGCGCGCCCGCGTTGCGCCATCACGCCCTCGCGCCCTCGCGCGCCGCAGCCCCTCCGACTGGGCACCTCCGCGCGCTCGCGCCGGGTTGTGACGCCGCGCTCGGGCTGTGACGCCGCAGCCGCGTTGCGACACCGCGGCCAGACTGCGACCCCGCGCCCTCGCGCCAGCCCCTCCGACCGGGCACCTCCGCGCGCTCGCGCGCCCGCGTTGCGCCATCACGCCCTCGCGCGCCGCAGGCCCTCCGACTGGGCACCCCCGCGCGCTCGCGCCCGTGTTGCGACACTGCGCCCGGGCCGCAACACTGCGTCCGGGCCGCAACACCGCGCCCGGACTGTGACACCACGCCTGCGCTGCGACACCACGGCCGCGCTGCGACACCACACCCGCGCTGCGACATTGCACCCGCGCTCCGACACCGCACCCGCGCTCCGACAGCGCGGCCCCTGCGCCGCGTTCTACCCCCGGCGCAAGCCCGCTTCGCGCCCCCTGGCATCCACCCTGCGCAGCCCGCGCCAGGTCCACTGCACACCAGGCGTGCCGGTCCCGCCCCGGCGTGCTGCGCGCCACGCTGGGGAAGTGGGTCGCCGCAGGCGATGTTGTACCTCTTGTGCGTACCGAAACCGACGTCGTGGTGATCGGGGCGGGGCAGGCCGGCCTGTCGGCCGCCTACTTCCTCCGGCGGTCCGGCCTGGAGTTCGTCGTCCTCGATCGGGACTCCTCGCCGGGCGGGGCGTGGCAGCATCGGTGGCCCTCCCTGCGGCTGGACAAGGTCCACAAGTTCCACGACCTGCCCGGCATGGCCTTCGACGAGCAGGACGAGCACCGGATGGCGTCGGAGGTCGTCGCGGAGTACTTCGCGCGCTACGAGCGTGCCTTCGAGCTGCCGGTGCGGCGCCCGGTCGAGGTGGTCGCCGTCCGGGACGCGGGTGAGCGGCTCCTCGTCGAGAGCGCCGGCGGCGACAGCTGGGCCGCCCGCGCCTTGATCAACGCGACCGGCACCTGGACGCGCCCGTTCTGGCCGCACTACCCCGGACAGGAGACCTTCACCGGTCGCCAGTTGCACACCGCCGACTACCGCAGCGCGGAGGAGTTCCGCGGGCAGCACGTGCTGGTTGTCGGCGGCGGGACGTCGGCCGTGCAGCTGCTCATCGAGATCGCCGAGTTCGCGAGCGGCACCACCTGGGTGACCCGCCGCCCGCCGGTTTTCAAGGACGTCGAATTCAGCCCCGAGCTGGGCCGCGAAGCCGTGGCGCAGGTCGAGCGCCGCGTGCGGGCCGGGCTGCCGCCGGGGAGCGTGGTGAGCGTGACCGGCCTGATGCGCACGCCCCAGGTGCGCGACGCCAAGGCCCGCGGGATCCTCGACCGGAAGCCGATGTTCGACCACCTGACCCCGACGGGCGTGGTGTGGCCGGACGGGACCGAGCAGCACGTCGACGCGATCCTCTGGGCGACCGGTTTCCGCGCCGCGCTGGACCACCTCGCGCCACTGCACCTGCGCGAACCCGGCGGCGGCATCCGCATGGAAGGCACCCGCGCAGCCTCCGAACCCCGCCTGCACCTGGTCGGCTACGGTCCATCAGCGAGCACGATCGGCGCGAACCGAGCGGGCCGCGCAGCAGTCCGCGAGATCCGGCAGCTGCTCGCGACCCCCAAGGTGGCCGCGGCGAGCTGAGCGGCTCGCCTGGCGCGGCTGCCCGGGGGCGAGACCGGCCCGAGCGCACCGGGGGTGGTTGCGATGCGCCTGGGTACCGGGGGATTGCGCGGGATGGGGCGGCGGTGCAGCTGGCTGGAGTGGCTGCTGGCTAGCTGCGGTGGCGCGGGGTGGGTCCGCAGGGGACGGCGCGGGTTTACCGGGGGGTGGCCGCGATGCGGCTGGGCACAGGGGGGGTTGGACGCGCCGGGGAGCGGTGCGGCTGGCTGGAGTGGCTGCTGGGTAGCCGCGGTGGCGCGGGGTGGGTCCGCAGGGGACGGCGCGGGTTTACCGGGGGTGGCCGCGTTGCGGCTGGTTCCGTGTGGGTGCCGGGGGTTGCGCGGGATGGGGTGGTTGGACGCGCCGGGGGGGCGTGGTGCGGCTGGCTGGAGTGGCTGCCGGGTAGCCGCGGCGGTGCGGGATGGGCCCGCAGGGACGACGCGGGTGCGCCGGGGGTGGCCGTGTTGCGGTGGTTCCGTGAGAGCGCCAGGGGTTGCACGAGCTGGAGTGGACGCGCCGGGGGGCGGCGGTGCGGCCGGCTGGAGTAGCTGCCAGATAGCCGCGGCGGCGGGGGTGCGCCCGCAGGGGACAGCGCGGGCGCACCGGAGTGGCCGCGATGCGGCTGGTTCGGAGCGGGTACCGGCGAGCGGGCCTGCACAGACTGGGGGATTGGGACCGTCAGTTCGGCCGCGCGAGCTGGGGGATTGGGACCGTCAGTTCGGCAGCGCGAGCTGGGGGATTGGGACCGTCAGTTCGGCAGCGCGAGCTGGGGGATTGGGACCGTCAGTTCGGCAGCGCGAACACCCTCCGCGCGTTCCCACCCAGAAAAGCCTCCCGCGCGGAAACCCCCAGCTCCAGCGCCGGCAGCTGCTTCAGGGCCTGGGCCGGGGTGAGCATCGGGTAGTTGCTGCCGAACATGACGCGCGTCCGGCCGCGGTCGCGCATGTACTCGACCAGCTCGGCGGGCAGCCGGTGCACCGCGTAGGCCGACGTGTCCACGTAGAAGTTCGGGTACTTCGCCGCCAGGGACAGGACCTCCGCCATCCACGGGTAGCCCACGTGACCGCCCACCACGACCAGCTCCGGGAAGTCCAGCAGCACCTCATCGAGGTACGGGATCGGCCGCCCGGGCTCCGACGGGCACCGCGGGCCGGTGTGGCCGATCTGCGTGCAGAACGGCACGTCCTCCTCCACGCACGCCACGTAAACCGGGTAGTAGCGGCGGTCGTTCGGCGGCAGGTTCCACAGCCACGGCACCACCCGCACCCCGACGAAACCGTTCCGCACGCACCTCCTGATCTCCCGCACCGCCCGCACCGGGTCCGTCAGGTCCACGGTCGCGACCCCCGCGAACCGGTCCGGGTGCGCCGCCACCAGCTCCGCCACCTCGTTGTTCGTGATCAGCGCGCCGCCCGGCCCGTGCCAGGCCGACAGCAGCCCGACCCGCACCCCGGCCTCGTCCATCGCGTCGAGCGTCGCCCTCAGCTGGGGCGCCCTGCGGGACATGTTCGTCCACCGCACCAGCGTCTCCAGCCACGGCTGGTCCATGAAACGCTGGTTCGGCTGCTGCATCCACACGTCGACCACGTCAGCCATCGCTCACCCTCCCAGCGGCCCCGGCGAAGATCCGCTTGACAGCATCCCACGCCCACCCCAAGGGTTGTCACATGAACAAGGGCATGCTCACCCTCGACCAGCTCCGCGAACTGGCCGAGGAGGGCACCGTGGACACCGTGCTCGTCGCGATGACCGACATGCAGGGCCGCCTCCAGGGCAAGCGCTGCTCAGCTGAGTACTTCCTCAACGAGGTCGTCACCCACGCCACCGAAGCCTGCAACTACCTCCTCGCCGTCGACGTCGACATGAACACCGTCGACGGCTACGCGATCTCGAGCTGGGAAAGCGGTTACGGCGACTTCGTCCTCCGCCCGGACCTGTCCACGCTCCGCCGCGTGCCCTGGCACGACGGGACCGCCCTCGTGCTTTGCGACGTCGAGCGCGTCGAGGGTGGAGAGGTCACCGCGTCGCCCCGGCAGATCCTGCGCCGCCAGCTCGACCGGCTCGCCCAGCGTGACCTCGCCGCGTTCGTCGGCACCGAGCTGGAGTTCATCGTCTTCGACGACACCTACGAGCAGGCCTGGCGCGGCGGCTACCGCGACCTGACACCCGCCAACCAGTACAATGTGGACTATTCGATGCTCGGCACCGCCAGGCTGGAGCCGTTGCTGCGCCGCATCCGCAACGACATGGCCGGCGCGGGCATGTACGTCGAGTCCGCCAAGGGCGAGTGCAACCCCGGCCAGCACGAGATCGCGTTCCGCTTCGACGAGGCCCTGCGCACCTGTGACAACCACAGCATCTACAAGACCGGCGCGAAGGAGATCGCCGCGCAGGAGAACCGCAGCCTCACCTTCATGGCCAAGTACAACGAGCGCGAGGGCAACTCCTGCCACATCCACCTCAGCCTGCGCGGCACGGACGGCACCCCGGTGTTCGCGCAGGATCCCGCGCTGATGCGGCACTTCATCGCCGGGCAGCTGGCCTGCCTGCGCGAACTGACCTACTTCCTCGCGCCGAACATCAACTCCTACAAGCGGTTCGTGCCCGGCAGCTTCGCGCCGACCGCCGTCGCCTGGGGCACCGACAACCGCACCTGCGCGCTGCGCGTCGTCGGGCACGGCGAGTCGCTGCGGGTGGAGAACCGGGTGCCCGGCGGCGACGTCAACCCCTACCTCGCCGTCGCCGCGATCATCGCCGCCGGCCTGCACGGCATCGAAAACGAGCTGCCCCTGGACGACGAGTTCACCGGCAACGCCTACCACTCGGACAAGCCGACCGTGCCGACTACGCTGAGGGAGGCGGCGGAGCTGCTGGCCGACAGCAAGGTCGCCCGCGAGGCGTTCGGCGAGGACGTCGTCGAGCACTACCTCAACGCGGCCAGGGTCGAGCTCACCGCCTTCGATGCCGCCGTCACCGACTGGGAGCGCCAGCGTGGGTTCGAACGCCTCTGAAAAACCGGTCATCGGGCTGACCACCTACACGGAAAAGGCGAGCTGGGGCGTCTGGCACACCGGCGCCGCACTCCTCCCGCGTTCCTATGTGGACGCGACAAGCAACGCCGGTGGCATCCCGGTCCTGCTCCCAACCGGGGACACGCAAGCACTGTCCGCTGTGGACGCCCTGGTCCTCACCGGCGGGGCGGACGTCGAGCCCGCCCGCTACGGCCAGGAGCCCGGGGACAAGACCGTCACCCGTCCCGAACGCGACGACGCCGAGTTCGCCCTCGCACGCGCCGCCCTCGACCGAGGTCTGCCGGTGCTCGGCGTGTGCCGCGGCATGCAGGTCCTCAACGTCGCCCTCGGCGGCAGCCTGATCCAGCACCTGCCGGACCGCGTCGGCCACACCGGGCACCAGCCGTCGCCGGGCGTCTACGGCCCGACGCACGTCACCCTGGCCGAAGGCAGCCGGATCGCGGGCATCCTCGGCGCCGACGCGAAGTGCCAGTGCTACCACCACCAGGCCGTCGACCGGCTCGGTGACGGCCTGCGCGCCGTCGGCCACGCCGCGGACGGCACGATCGAAGCCGTCGAGCTGCCGGGCGCGGGGTTCGTGGTCGGCGTGCAGTGGCACCCGGAAGAAGACACGCAGGAGACCCGGTTGTTCGCGGCGTTGGTGGAGGCGGCGTGCAGGTGATCGACCCGGCCACCGAGGACGTCATCACCGACGTCCCGCTGGCCACGGAAGAGGAAGCCGACACCGCGATCGCGAAGGCGCGCAAGGCGTTCCCCGCGTGGCGGGACACCGCCCCCGGCGACCGCGCCCGCCTGCTGCGCCGCTTCGCCGAAGCCGTCGACGGCGACCTGGAGAACCTCGCGCGCCTGGAGGTGCGCAATTCCGGCCACACCATCGGCAACGCCCGCTGGGAGGCCGGCAACGTCCGTGACGTGCTGCACTACTACGCCGCCGCGCCGGAACGCCTGCTCGGGCAGCAGATCCCCGTCGCGGGCGGGCTGGACGTCACCTTCCACGAGCCGCTGGGCGTGGTCGGCCTGATCGTGCCGTGGAACTTCCCGATGCCGATAGCGGGTTGGGGCCTCGCGCCCGCCCTCGCCGCCGGCAACACCGTCGTCCTCAAACCCGCCGAACTGACCCCGCTCACCGCGCTCCGCCTCGCCGAGCTGGCCCGCGACGCCGGGATCCCTGAGGGCGTCTTCCAGGTCGTGGCCGGCGCGGGCCCGGTCGTCGGGCAGCGGTTCGTCACCCACCCGGACGTGCGCAAGGTGGTCTTCACCGGGTCCACCGCGGTCGGCAAGCAGGTCATGGCAGGCTGCGCCGAGCAGGTCAAGCGCGTGACGCTGGAGCTGGGCGGCAAGAGCGCGAACATCGTCTTCGCCGACGCCGACCTGGAGAAAGCCGCCGCCACCGCGCCCTACGGCGTGTTCGACAACGCGGGCCAGGACTGCTGCGCCCGCTCCCGCATCCTCGTCCAGGACACCGTCTACGACCGGTTCCTGGAGTTGCTGGAGCCCGCCGTGCGGAACCTCGTCGTCGGCGACCCCGGCGACGAGAAGTCCGAGATGGGCCCGCTGATCTCGGCCGCGCACCGCGAAAAGGTCGCCTCCTACCTCGACGACGCCGAGGTCGCCATCCGCGGCAGCGCACCCGACGGCCCGGGCTTCTGGTTCCCGCCCACCGTCGTGACGAAGCCGGGCGAGCGCCTGCTGACCGAGGAGGTCTTCGGCCCGGTCGTCGCGGTGGTGCCGTTCCGTGACGAGGCGGACGCGGTGCGCATCGCCAACGACACCACCTTCGGGTTGTCCGGCTCGATCTGGACCCGCGACGTGGGCCGGGCTCTGCGCGTGTCTCGCGCCGTCGAGGCGGGCAATCTGTCGGTCAACTCGCACTCGTCGGTGCGCTACTGGACGCCCTTCGGCGGCTTCAAGCAGTCCGGTCTCGGCCGCGAGCTGGGCCCGGACGCACTGCACGCGTTCACCGACGTCAAGAACGTCTTCATCAGCACGGAGGAATAGATGCAGCGGTTCGACGGCCGGGTCGTCGTGATCACCGGCGGCGGCAGCGGGATCGGCCTGGCGACCGCCCGCCGCCTGGCGAGCGAGGGCGCGAAGGTGGTGGTCGCCGACATCGACGCCGACGCGGGAAAGAAGGCGGCCGCCGAGGTCGGCGGCGAGTTCGTCCCCACCGACGTGACCAGCGAGGAGCAGGTCGAGGCCCTCTTCCAGACCGCGGTCGACCGCTTCGGCTCCCTCGACGTCGCGTTCAACAACGCCGGCATCTCCCCGCCGGAGGACGACTCGATCCTCACCACCGGTATCGACGCCTGGCAGAAGGTCCAGCAGGTCAACCTGACCTCGGTGTACCTGTGCTGCAAGTACGCCATCCCGCACATGCGGCGGCAGGGCAAGGGCTCGATCGTCAACACCGCGTCGTTCGTGGCGGTGATGGGCGCGGCGACCTCGCAGATCTCCTACACCGCGTCCAAGGGTGGCGTGCTGGCGATGACCCGCGAGCTGGGCGTCCAGTTCGCCCGCGAGGGCATCCGGGTCAACGCGCTGTGCCCCGGCCCGGTGAACACGCCGCTGCTGCGCGAGCTGTTCGCCAAGGACCCGGAGCGGGCCGCGCGCCGCCTGGTGCACGTGCCGCTGGGCCGCTTCGCCGAGCCGGAGGAGATCGCCGCCGCCGTGGCCTTCCTGGCCAGCGACGATGCGTCGTTCATCACGGCGTCGCAGTTCCTGGTGGACGGCGGTATCTCGGGCGCGTACGTTACCCCGCTGTAGACTGAAGCCGGACAACTGAACAGCAGGCCGTCACGAGCCGGAGCGGGAGAGTCCCCAGGTCAGCCCTGGGGCGCCGAAGGAGCAACTTCCCCGCCAATCTCTCAGGTACCAGTTACCGCTCCGCGCCAGGCCACTCTGGAAAGCAGGCGCGCGCCGTCGCGTCTCACCCAAGGTGAAAGCCGCGAGCGCGGTGAAACTCTCAGGTGCCGATGACAGAGGGGGAGTTCCCGCACCCGTAGATGAGGAGCTCCCGATGTCCTTCGCCGATCGCCACATCGGACCTTCCGAACACGAACAGGCCAAGATGCTCGCCGAGTGCGGGTTCGGGAGCCTGGACGCGCTGGTCGAGGCCGCCGTCCCGGCGTCGATCCGCACCGCGGGCGCGCTCGACCTGCCCCCGGCCTCCGAGCAGGAGGCGACCGCCGAGCTGCGGGCGCTGGCGGCGAAGAACCGCCCGATGACCCAGATGATCGGCCTCGGCTTCAGCGACACCGTCACCCCGCCGGTCATCCGCCGCAACGTGCTGGAGAACCCGGCCTGGTACACCGCGTACACGCCGTACCAGCCGGAGATCTCGCAGGGGCGGCTGGAGGCGCTGCTCAACTTCCAGACGGTGGTGTCGAACCTGGCCGGCCTGGACATCGCCAACGCCTCCCTGCTCGACGAGTCCACCGCGGTCGCCGAGGCCGTCCTGCTCATGCGCCGCGCGTCGAAGGCGAAGTCGTCGCGCGTCGTGCTGGACGCCGAGTGCCTGCCGCAGACCATCGCGGTGGTGCGGACGCGGGCCGAGGCGGTCGGCATCGAGGTCGACGTGCGGGACCTGGGCACCGGGCTGCCGGAGGACTTCTTCGGCGTCGTCGTGCAGTACCCGGGCGCGTCCGGCGTGCTGCGCGGCAAGGGCTTCTACGAGGCGATCGGCAAGGTCGCCAAGGACGCCGGCGCGCTCTACACCGTGGCCGCGGACCTGCTGGCGCTGACGCTGGTCACCGCGCCGGGTGAGTTCGGCGCCGACATCGCGGCGGGCACCACCCAGCGGTTCGGCGTGCCGCTGGGCTACGGCGGCCCGCACGCCGGATACCTCGCCGTGCGCAAGGGCCTGGAGCGGTCGCTGCCCGGCCGCCTGGTCGGCGTGTCGGTCGACGCGGACGGCAACACCGCCTACCGGCTCGCGCTGCAGACCCGCGAGCAGCACATCCGCCGCGAGAAGGCGACCTCGAACATCTGCACCGCGCAGGTGCTGCCCGCCGTGCTGGCCGCGATGTACGCCGTCTACCACGGCCCGGAGGGCCTCAAGGAGATCGCGCGGCGCGTCCACGGCCTGGCCGCCGGGCTGGCCGGGGCGCTGCGGTCCGCGGGCGTGGAGGTCGTGCACGAGAGCTTCTTCGACACCGTGCTCACGCGGGTGCCGGGCCGGGCCGCCGCCGTGGTCGCCGCGGCGCGCGAGTCGGGCGTCAACCTCGGCCGCGTCGACGACGACCACGTGCGGATCGCCTGCGACGAAGTGACCACCGTGGACATCGTGGACCGCGTGCTGCGGGCCTTCGGGGCGGAGCCGGGCATCGCCGACGGCGCCACCGCGCTGCCCGCCGGTCTGGCACGCACCAGCGAGTTCCTGACGCACGAGGTGTTCCACAGCCACCGCTCGGAGACCGCGATGCTGCGGTACCTGCGCCGTCTGTCCGATCAGGACTACGCGCTGGACCGCGGCATGATCCCGCTCGGCTCGTGCACCATGAAGCTCAACGCGACCGCCGAGATGGAGCCGATCAGCTGGCCGGAGTTCGCGGGCCTGCACCCGTTCGCGCCCGCCGAGGACGCGGCGGGCTACCGCGAGCTGATCGACCAGCTCTGCGGCTGGCTCGCCGAGGTCACCGGCTACGACGAGGTCTCGCTGCAGCCCAACGCAGGCAGCCAGGGTGAGCTGGCCGGGCTGCTCGCCATCCGCGCCTACCACCGCGCCAACGGGCAGCCGGAGCGCGACGTGTGCCTGATCCCGTCGTCGGCGCACGGCACCAACGCCGCGTCCGCCGTGCTCGCCGGGATGCGCGTGGTCGTGGTGGCCTGCAACGGCGACGTCGACCTGGACGACCTGCGCGCCAAGGCGGAGCAGCACCGCGACGCGCTGTCCGCGATCATGGTCACCTACCCGTCCACGCACGGCGTGTACGAGGAGGGCATCGGCGAGATCGCCCGCATCGTGCACGAGGCCGGCGGGCAGGTCTACGTCGACGGCGCGAACCTGAACGCGCTGCTGGGCCTGGCCAAGCCGGGCGAGTTCGGCGGCGACGTGTCGCACCTGAACCTGCACAAGACGTTCTGCATCCCGCACGGCGGTGGCGGCCCCGGCGTCGGCCCGGTCGCGGTGCGCGCGCACCTCGCGCCGTACCTGCCCAACCACCCGCTGTCCGACGGCGCGGGCCCGGACACCGGTGTCGGCCCGATCTCGGCGGCGCCGTTCGGCTCGGCGTCGATCCTGCCGATCTCGTGGGCCTACATCCGCATGATGGGCGGGGCCGGGCTGACCAGCGCCACCAAGGTCGCCGTGCTCGCCGCGAACTACGTCGCCGCGCGGCTGTCCCCGCACTACCCGGTGCTCTACACCGGGCGCAACGGGCGGGTGGCGCACGAGTGCATCCTCGACCTGCGCGCGCTGACCAAGCGCACCGGCGTGACGGTCGACGACGTCGCCAAGCGCCTGGTGGACTACGGCTTCCACGCGCCGACGATGTCGTTCCCGGTCGCCGGGACGCTGATGGTCGAGCCGACCGAGAGCGAGGACGTCGCCGAGCTGGACCGGTTCTGCGACGCGATGATCGCCATCCGGCGGGAGATCGAGGAGGTCGCCGAGGGCCGGTGGGCCGTCGAGCAGAGCCCGCTGCGCAACGCGCCGCACACCGCGGAGATGCTGACCGGCGACTGGGACCTGCCGTACGACCGCAAGACCGCGGTCTACCCGGGCGGGGTGTCGCCGAAGAACAAGTACTGGTCCCCGGTCCGCCGCATCGACGGCGCCCACGGCGACCGCAACCTCGTCTGCTCGTGCCCGTCCGTCGAAGCCTACGGGAGCTGACCATGCGCACCGCACTGTATTCCGTCCACAAGGGACTGGGCGCGCTGTTCACCGACTTCGCGGGCTGGGAGATGCCGGTGCGGTACGGCAGCGAGCTGGCCGAGCACCGCGCGGTGCGCGAGGCGGCCGGCCTGTTCGACCTCTCCCACATGGGCGAGATCGAGGTGACCGGCCCGCAGGCCGCCGACGCGCTGGACTACGCGTTCGTCGGCAAGCTGTCCGCGGTCAAGCCGGGCCGCGCCCGCTACACGATGATCTGCGACGCCGACGGCGGCGTGATCGACGACCTCGTGGTGTACCGGCCCGAGGACGAGAAGTACCTGGTGGTCGCGAACGCGGGCAACGCGCCGGCGGTCGCCGCGGAGCTGACCGAGCGCGCGTCCCGGTTCGACGCGCGGGTCACCGACCGGTCGGCGGAGTTCGCGTTGATCGCGGTGCAGGGCCCCAACGCGGTGGACGTGCTCGGCGCGGTCACCGACGCCGACCTGGCCGGCCTGAAGTACTACGCGAGCATGCCCGCCACGGTGAAAGGCCACGAGGTGCTGCTGGCGCGCACCGGCTACACCGGCGAGGACGGCTTCGAGCTGTACGTCCCCGCGGACGAAGCGGCGTCGGT
This sequence comes from Amycolatopsis sp. NPDC006125, assembly GCF_040614195.1. Lineage (NCBI taxonomy): Bacteria > Bacillati > Actinomycetota > Actinomycetes > Pseudonocardiales > Pseudonocardiaceae > Amycolatopsis > Amycolatopsis sp. NPDC006125. Next base: position 22,281 of record NZ_JBEXTZ010000087.1, on the reverse strand, counting down.
GTGGCACATCCTCACCGAGGCCGGCCAGCCGCATGGACTGGTGCCCGCCGGGCTCGCCTGCCGCGACACGTTGCGCCTGGAGGCGGGCATGCCGTTGTACGGCAACGAGTTGTCGCGGCAGCGTTCGCCGTTCGAGGCGAACCTGGGCCGCGTGGTCAAGCTCGACAAGCCGGATTTCGTCGGCAAGGCAGCGCTGGCTGGGCGGCTGGAGCCGTCCGAGGTGCTGGTCGGGCTGCGTGGCGCCGGGCGGCGCGCGCCGCGGCACGGGTACCGCGTGCTCTCCGGCGAGGAGCCGGTGGGCGAGGTGACCAGCGGCGCCCTGTCGCCGACGCTGGGCCACCCGGTCGCGATGGCCTACGTGCCGGTGGCGCTGAGCGAGCCGGGCACGGAGCTGTCGGTCGACATCCGCGGCCGGATCGAGCCGGTCGAGGTCGTCGCGCTGCCGTTCTACCAGCGGGGCGCAACGAAGTAACTTCCTGACCGCGTTTGTGGTGTGTGGAGAACAAACGCAGGCGGGTGTGGCGACGGGTCCGGCGGGTCGCGTACGTGCTGGCCGGGCTCGTCGTCGGGGTGCCGGCGATCGCGTTCGCGATCGGCTACCTGGTGTGGGACGTGCGCAGCCCCCAGGAGGTGCTGGCCGAGCTCGACAAGACGGTCGTGGTCCAGTACACCGACGGCACCGAGCTGATGCGGGTCGTGCCGCCGGACGGCGACCGCACCTTCACCCCGTACGAGGAGATCCCGCGCAAGCTGGTCGACGCGATCGTCGCCGTCAAGGACCCGACGTTCTGGACCAACGGCGGGTTCGAGCCGACGGGGATCGCGCGTGCGATGGTGACCGGCGTCGGCGGCGGGTCGGGAATCACGCAGCAGTACATCAAGAACTCCACCGGCGAGGACGACGCGACGCTGTTCCGCAAGTTCAAGGAGCTGGTGCTCGCCACGAAGATCACCAACCGGCAGAGCAAGGAACAGATCTTCGAAAGCTACGTCAACATCATCTCCTTCGGCCGCAACACGCACGGCCCGGCCGCCGCGGCGCAGGCCTACTTCGGCAAGCAGCTGGCGGACATCTCGTGGAGCGAGGCCGCGTTCCTGGCGGGAATGCTGCAGGCGCCGTACGGGCACGACCCGGCGACGGTGGGGCCCGAGCAGGCCGCGCGGCGCTGGGCCTACGCCGCGGACAAGCTGGCCGAGCGCGGGTACGTCTCGCCGGCCGACCGGTCCGGCATGGCGTATCCGCAGGTCCTGGACCCGGACGAGACGCGGGCCGGGCGGACCTCCTACAGCGACTACCACATTCGCCAGCAGGTGCTCACCGAGCTGGAGGCGCGGGGGTGGCCGCTGGAACGGCTGCGCCGCGAGGGCCTGACGGTGCGCCTGACGCTCGACCGCGACGCGCAGAACCGTGCGGAGCGCGCGGTGCGCGACCGGCTCGCGGGCGAACCCGCGGAGCTGCGGGCGGCGGTGGTGTCCGTGCGGCCGGGCGACGGCGGCGTCGCCGCGTACGCGGGCGGGAACTGGGGCGTGACGGACTACGCTGTGACCCCGCGCCGCCCGGGTTCGGCGTTCCGGCCGGTCGTGCAGCTGGCCGAGTTCCGCGCCCGCGCCGACGACCCGCCCGTGGTGACGGGCCCGAAGATCCGGCAGGCTGCCTACGACGCCGGGATCCCGGAGTTCCTCGACGGCGCCCGGACCCTGACCGCGCCCGACGGGGTGCGGATCGCGTCGACCATCGCCGAGGGCACCTACCGGTTGCGGCCGCTGGACCTGGCCGGCGTGTTCGCGACCTTCGCGAGCGGCGGTCTGCGGGTGGCGCCGCACTTCGTGGCGGAGCTGCGGCGCGGCGACGAGGTGGTGTGGCGCCAGGACACCACGCCGGTGCCCGCGCTGCCTCGCGAGGCGGCCCTGCTGGCCGGCGGCGTGCCGGGCGAGTACGGCACGTCCGACGCGTGGATGGCGGGCGCGAGCACGTCGATGGCCACGCTGGTGTGGGTCGGCGGCGACGAGGAACGCCCGCGCGCCGACCGCGACGGCGTGCCCCTGACCGGCGCCACCCTGCCGTCGGACATCTGGCGCGAGGTGATGTCGCCGGAGCTGTCTACGCGGTGAGCTCCCCGCGGCGGCGCAGCTCCTCGAACACCTGCTGGAACGCGCGGGAACCGCGGTGGCGGTCGGCGTAACCGAGCCAGGCCACCTCCGCGATCTCGGCGGACGGCGTGATCGTGCCCCGGTAATCCGCGGTGTAGCAGGTCATCCGCAGCAGCTGCGCCTGCCCGTCGGCGGGCGCCTCGATCGTCGCGGTGTGCACCGCGGTCGCCGGGTCGATCGACACCGACAGCTCCTCGGCGACCTCGCGCACCAGTGTCGCCACGTCGCTCTCACCGGGCTCGCGCTTGCCACCCGGCAGGTACCAGGCCGACTTGCCGTGCGAGCGCGCCGCCAGCACGCGGCCGGACTCCACCCGCAGCCAGGCGACTTTGTCGATCACTCCGTCACCAGCGCGAGCGTGAACCCGTCGTAGCCCTTCTGGCCGACGGTCTGCACCACGGTGGCCTCCACCCGCGGCTCGGCGGCGATCAGCTCGTGCATCTCGCGGGTCGCGACGATCGCCGGGTCCGTGCTGTCCGCGTCGGCGAGCGCGCCGTCCCGCACCACGTTGTCGACGATGATCACCGAGCCCGGCCGGGACAACCGCAGCGCCCACCGGAAGTACTCCGGGTTGTTCGGCTTGTCCGCGTCGATGAAGATCAGGTCGAACGGCCCCTCGACGGAGGGCAGCGTGTCCAGCGCCGTGCCGACCTTGACCTCGACGACCTCGCCGAACCCGGCCGCGTCGAGGTTGTTCTCCGCCACCTGCGCGTGCTTGCGGTCCGCCTCCAGCGTCACCAGCCTGCCGTCCGGCGGCAGCGCACGCGCCAGCCAGATCGTGCTGTACGCGCCGAGGGTCCCGATCTCCAGGATCGAGCGGGCGCCGTGCATCCGCGCCAGCAGGTGCAGCAGCTTGCCCTGCGCCGGGGACACCGCGATCGGGGGCAGCCCGGCGTCGGCCGTGGCCGCCCGCACGTCGTCGAGCACCGGGTCGGCTGGGATGAGCGTCCGGCCGACGTAGTCGTCGACCGCGCTCCACACGTCCTGGCTCACAAGAGCCGAAACTACCGGCGCGCCTTCGGGATGACCAACGGAGTTCCGGTCTCCGGGTCCGGGATCACCGAGCACGGCAGGTCGAAGATCTCCTCGACGCGCTCCGCGGTGACGACCTCCTCCGGCGTGCCGGTCGCGAGGACCTCGCCGCCGCGCATGGCGATCAGGTGCGTGGCGTAGCGGGCCGCGTGGTTGAGGTCGTGCAGCACCGCGACCAGCGTGCGGCCCTGCTCCGCGTGCAGCTTCGCGCACAGGTCGAGGATGTCCATCTGGTGCGCGATGTCCAGGAACGTGGTCGGCTCGTCCAGCAGGAGCAGCTCGGTCTCCTGCGCGAGCGCCATCGCCAGCCACACGCGCTGCCGCTGCCCGCCGGACAGCTCGTCGACCATGCGGTCGGCCAGTTCGGACACGCCGGTCGCGGCCATCGACCGCTCGACCACGTCGGCGTCCTCGCGGGACCACTGGCGCAGCAGCCGCTGGTGCGGGTACCGGCCGCGGGACACCAGGTCGGCGACCGTGATGCCGTCCGGCGCGATCGAGCTTTGCGGCAGCAGGCCCAGCTTGCGCGCGACCTGCTTGGCCGGCAGCGACGTGATGACCTCGCCGTCCAGGTAGACCATGCCCTGCCGCGGCTTGAGCAGCCTGCTCAGCGCACGCAGCAGCGTGGACTTGCCGCAGGCGTTCGGCCCGACGATGACGGTAAACGACTGGTCCGGGATGGTGACCGAGAGCCCTTCGGCGACGACCCGGCCGTCGTACCCCAACGTCAGGCCGTCACCGTGCAGCCGGGTGCTGGTGGTCGGCTCGGCGACAAGATCCACGGTCTGGGCCATAGAGGTTAGGCTAACCTACAAGTCTGGCGAACGGTACGGATCATGCCTACGTTGACAGGGTGTTCGACGTCACGGATCTGACTCGCGTCACGCCCGTGCTCGACTCGCGGGCGGTCACGTTCGAGAACCCCACCGGGGAGCGCGGCGCCGGCGGCCGCGCCGGAGGCGGCCGCAAGGGCGCTCCCAGCCGGGTGATCGAGGGCGGCGAGCGCGTCACCCTCGCCGACCTCGCCGGGCCTGGGACGATCCGGCACATCTGGATGACGTTCCCGCCCGACCGGCCGGCCCGCATGCGCGCCGTCTACCTCGAAGTCCGCTACGGCGGCCTGTCCTACCCCAGCGTGTCCGTGCCGTGCCTGGACTTCTTCGGCTCGCCGCACGGCCGTCCCGTCGCCTACTCCAGCGCGCTGACCAGCATGCCCGAGGCCCGCGGCTTCAACAGCTACGTGCCGATGGCCTTCGGCGAACGCATCCACGTGGACCTGGTCAACGGCAACCCCGACCCGATCGTCCTGTACTTCCAGATCGACTACACGCTCGGCGAATCCGCGTCCGGGCGGCTGCACGTGGGCTTCCGCCGGGAGAACCCGACGGTGTCGAAGCGGGACTTCGTGGTGACCGAGGGGCTGCGCGGGCCGGGCCGGTTCCTCGGCTGGGTCGGCGGGGTGCGGCCGATCGACGGCGGCCAGTGGTACGGCGAGGGCGAGGTGAAGGTCTACCGCGACGGGGACCGCGAGTTCCCCACGATCTGCGGGACCGGGCTGGAGGACTACGTCGGCTCGGCGTGGGGGATGGGCCCGCACGCCGGGCTGTACGCGGGCGCGCCGCTGGAGGTGTCCGGCCGCGGGCCGATTCCGAAGTACGTCGGGTTCTACCGCTGGCACGTGCTCGACCCGGTCATGTTCAGCACCGACCTGCAGGTGACGCTGCAGCAGATCGGGGCCGACCGGGGCGGCCTGGTCGAACGCGTCGACGACTACTGCGCCGCCGCGTTCACGGTGTGCGAGCGGGCGCAGCCGGTGCCGCCGGTCGACGTGGCCGCGGCCGTCGCGGACCTGGAGTGACTACTGGGACCGTTCGCCGACCACGACGACGGCATCGCGCAGTGCGGCGCGCAGCCTGCCGACGTCGAGCGGTTCGAGCACCGCGGCTTCGCCCGGCGGCGCCACCAGGACCACACGCCCGCTGCTCACGAACACAGTCAGGTCGCGTCGCCTGCCGGCCAGGTCCCGGCAGCTGATCGACCATTCGTCTCGAGCCGCCACGTCCGTCGCCTTCCTTCGGTGGTCTTGCAGGTGACAGTGGGACGGCCCAGCGGGGCGGGCGTGACGCGGTGGCGCGGAAAAAATGTCCGCAGTAGCGTCGGGTGGCACGGATCACACGGATGAGGAGCGGCCCATGTCCGAGCCCAGGCGGATCGTGATCGTCGGCGCGGGCCTCGCGGGCGCGTCGGCCGCGGCGGCGCTGCGGGAGAACGGCTACGACGGCGAGGTGGTGGTCCTCGGCGCGGAGGCGCACCCGCCCTACGAGCTGCCACCGTTGTCGAAGAAGGTCCTGCTCGGCCAGGGCGACGAGCCCGACTGGGTGCGGGACGCGGACTTCTACGCGCAGCACGGCATCGACCTGCGCTCCGGCACCAGCGCGACGCGGGTCGAGCTGGGCGCGCGGGTGGTGCTGGACGCGCGTGGCGGGCGGCACCCCTACGACCGGCTGCTGCTGGCGACCGGGTCGCAGCCGCGGACGCTGCCGGTGCGCGGGGTGGACCTGCCGGGCGTCTACACGCTGCGGACCCTCGACGACGCGCTCGCCCTGCGGTCGGCGTTCACCGGCTCGCCGCGGGTGGTGGTGATCGGGACGGGCTGGATCGGGACGGAGGCCGCGGCGGCGGCGCGCCACCACGGCGCCGACGTGACGATGGTCGACGTGCTGCCCGGGCCGCTGTGGGTGCTGGGGCCGGAGATCAGCAAGGTGTTCGCCGACCTGCACACCGAGCACGGCGTGCGGTGGCGGCTCGGCAGCGGCATCACCGAGGTGACCGGCGGGCCGGGCGGCGTGGCCGGGGTGCGGCTGGCGGACGGCAGCGAGTTGCCCGCGGACGTGGTGCTGGTCGCGGTCGGCGCGAAGCCTCGGGTGGACCTGGCGCACGCGGCCGGCCTGGACCTGGCCGACGAGGGCGGGGTGGCCGTCGACGCGTCCCTGCGCACGGCGGCGCCGGACGTGTACGCGGCGGGGGACATCGCGGCGCAGTGGCACCCGCGGTACGGGCGCCGCATCCGCGTCGAGCACTGGGCGAACGCGAAGAACCAGGGCACCCACGTGGCGGCGAACCTGGCCGGCGGGCAGGAGCAGTACACCCGCACCCCGTACTTCTTCACGGACCAGTACGACCTGGGCTGCGAGTACCGCGGCATCGCCGACCCGCAGCGGGACGAACTGGTGGTCCGCGGCGACCTGGCCAAACGCGAGTTCACCGCCTTCTGGCTGCGCGATGGCCAGGTGACGGCCGCGATGAACGTGAACATGTGGGACGACGGCGACGCGCTGAAGGCGCTGGTGGACGGCGAGGTGAGGGTGACGGCGGAGCAACTGCGCGAGGGGGACCTGGCCGCACTCGGGTGAGGAACGCGTTGTCCGCGGCACCGCGGAGAACTAGCGTCGGACGATGCGATTCGTCGTGGCCGGCGGTGGTGTGGCCGGACTCGCGTCAGCACTGGCGGTGGCCAGGGCGGGGCACGACGCGATCGTCCTGGAGCGGGACGCGCCGGATCCCGCAGGGCCGCCGGAGAGCGCCTTCGCGCTGGAGCGCCGCGGCATCCCGCACTACTTCCAGCCTCACACCTTCCTGCCCCGTGGCCGGAAGCTGTTGGCCGAGCACGCGCCGGACGTCCTCACTTCGCTCGCGGAGGCCGGCGCGAGCGAACAGGACCTCACGGCGAAGCTGCACGGGCCCCCCGAACCGGGCGACGAGGACCTGGTCTACCTGTGGGCGCGCCGCCCGCTCATCGAGTGGGCGCTGCGTCGCGCGGTGGCTGCGGAACCGGCCGTCGACCTGCGGGGTGGCGTGCACGTCGACGGGCTGTCCGACGACGGCTCGGTGGTGGCCGACGGGCAGCCCGTGCCCGGCGACGTGATCGTGGACGCGCTCGGCCGCTACCGGCGGCCGCCGGGCTGGCCGGAGGCCGCGGGGGAGCCGACCGACTGCGGCGCCGTCTACTACTGCCGGTACTTCCGGCTGCGGCCCGGCGCCGGATACCTGGACGCGCCGCTGCTGAACCCGCGCGGCGACCTGGGCTACCTGGGGTTCAACACCTTCCGCGGCGACAACCGCACGTTCGCGGTGATCATCCTGGTCCCGAGCGAGGACCGCGACCTGCGAGTGCTCCGCTTCGAGCAGGTCTGGCAGGCGGTCTGCACCACGATCACGCCGCTGGACGTGATGACCTCGCCGGACTTCGCCGAGCCGATCACCGGTGTCATGCCGATGGGCGGCCTGCGCAACGTCGACCACACCCGGTCCACGGCGCTCCTCGCGGTCGGGGACGCCTTCTGCCACACCGACCCGGCCTTCGCCTACGGGTTGTCGTTCGCCCTGGCGCACGCACGCGTCCTGGCCGACGCGGCCGCGGAGGCACCCGGCGACCTCGCGGAGTGCTTCCGCGCGAAGGCAGGCCCGGAGTCCCGCGAACGGCACGCGCTGGCGTGCGGCATCGACGCGGGCCGGTCCGCGCGCTGGCGGGGCGAGCCGGTGGACCTCGCCCGTCCCGACAGCGACTACCCGATGTTCTCGTTCGCCGGCGCGCTGGCCGCGGCCCCGCACGACGACCTGGTGCTGCGCCGGACGGTCCGCCGGATCGGACTGCTGGACCGGGTCGCGGTGTTCGACGAGGACGCCGCCCTGCACGACCGCATCGCGGCGATCCTGGCCGCGCTCGGACCGCCGAAGGCGCCCGGCCCGCCCCGCGACGAGCTGCTGGCGCACCTGCGGGAGAGCCACCTGCTCGGCTGAACCTGCGCCTGCGCGGCACCCGATCGGCGCACCCCGCCAATACCCTCGGTCCTCGTGATCAACCAAGCAGCCCGGCGGGGCCGCGTCGCCAGTTGTCCGGATCCCTCGGGGGGTCCGGTGGCCGCGTTCGCGCACCGGTTGTGGGCCCTCAAGCGCTCTGCGGGCGATCCCTCCTACGACCGCATGCGCACCGAACTCGGCGCGCTCGCTTCGAAGTCCGCCCTCTCGGCCGCCGCGCGGGGGCAGCGCCTGCCGTCCTGGGACACCACCTGGGAGTTCGTCCGCGTGCTGGCCGTCGGGGTGCTCGGCGAGCACGAGGACGAGGTCCGGGCCCGCTGGCGCGCCGACTGGGAACGGGTCCGCGACGGCGTCGCGAACCCGCCGCCCGCCCCGCGCCGCTGGAAGCTTCCGGTGGCCGCCGCGGCCGTCGTGCTCGCGATCGGCGTCGCGGCCGGGGTCGTCCTGCTGCGCGACCCGGACCCAGAGGCGCCCGCCGCGCTCCCGCCGCTGGTCCCCGGCGACGAGTCCGAGTTCGCCGGCGACGTCACCGTCCCGGACGGGACCGTGGTGCCGACCGGGGCGCGGTTCGTCAAGACGTGGGAGTTCCGCAACACCGGCACCGTGCCGTGGGTGGACCGCTCACTGCGGCGCGAGGGCGGCTTCGGCCCCGGCGACGGCTGCCAGACGCCCGCGGTGGTGCCCGTCCCGGACACGCCGCCCGGCCAGTCCGCGCGCGTGTCGGTCGAGGTGCGCGCGCCGGACGAGCCCGGCTACTGCCAGGTGTACTTCAAGATGACCGACAGCGCGGGCCGGCTGCTCCTGCCGGGCACCCGTGCGGCGTACTTCTACGTCCGGGTGGCCGGCTGATTCGGCCACCCGCCTCGGTGGTCAAAGCCCTGACCTGCGTGGACATCCGGATTTGGCCACCGGACGCGGTGTGGCCGTCGCGAGTCTTCCGCCAGTGGTCCAGACCTCCCTAGCGTCGGCGCCAGTACCACCGACGAAGGAGATCCCGGATGCGGAAATCGATCAGGACACTCGCCGCCGCGCTGCCCCTCGCCGCGGCACTCCCGCTGCTCGTGGCGCCTCAGGCCGCGGCCGCGGAGAAGGTGTGCGCGGGCGGCTCGCTGATGGGCGGCCGCACCACCACCGCCGGGGTGGCCGCCGACCAGGTCATCCACATCAAGGTCCACAACCACGACTACCGCGGCCTCGCGCTGGTGATCCGCGACGTCACCCGCAAGAAGCAGCTGTGGAAGGGCGTCATCGCGCCGGGCAAGGAGCACACCGTCAAGACCGACGTGTTCGGCGAGCCGCCCATCGGCTACGAGATCGCCTTCGACGTCACGTCGAACCTGTCGAACAACTACACCTACGCGATCTCCTCCGCCCGCTGCTACTGAAAGGCCACGACATGCGCACCCTCCTGATCGCGGCCATCGCCGCGACCGCGGCCGCCCTGCCCGTGCCGGCGTCGGCCACCCCCGCGCCGGTGACGGGCTCGGACATCATCACCACCTGCGGACAGGGCTACTCGGGCTACATCCGCCGCTTCGGCAAGGACGCCCTGTGCCTGCAGCCCGGCACCCGCACCTGGGCCGGCTTCAAGGCGTTCGAGTGCAAGGGCGCCATCACCGTCTACTTCAAGAACGGCACGAAGCTGGAGTGCGGCGGCGGGATCGACTTCCCGGACAACGGCGGGATCGTCAAGACCGTCGCCCGCTGACGCCGACCACCACGCGCGCGGCCAGCGCGGCGACGGCGAGGACGCCGACGCCGATCGCGGGCGCCAGTTCGGCGAAGGTGGGCCGGTGCGCGCCGGTGCCGAGGAACAACACGACCGCGGTGACCACCAGCGCCGCGGTCACCAAGCTCAGCGAGCACGCCCACCGCTGCCGGCGCCGCGCCCGCGCGGTGGGCTGCTCCGGCTGCATGAACCACCACGCCACCAGGAACAGCAGGCCCATCGCCGCGAACACGAACCCGAAGCCGTGCCCGTCGAGCACGAGGCTCCCGCCGAGGGGGACGAACAGCACGCCGAGCAGGAACAACGCGGGGCGCGCCGCCCACGCCGGGGTGCGGGGCGAGACGTAGGGCACGTCAGGCCCGCCGCCGGGTCAGCGTCCCGAACACCACCAGCGCCACTACGGCGAACGCGGCCATCACGACGCCCATCGGCACCGCGCTCGCCTCGCCGCCGATGCTCACCAGCGGCGTCGCGAGCCCGCCGACCACGAACTGCATCACGCCGAGCAGCGCGGACGCCGCCCCGGCGTTGTGCGGGTGCTCGGCCAGCGCCAGCGACGACGCGTTCGGCATGACCAGCCCGATGCTCGACACCATCACCAGCAGCGGCGCCAGCAGCACCCCCAGCGGCAGCCCGGCCAGCGCCGCCGCCAGCACGCCGACACCGCCGGCCGCCGAGGCGGACAGGCCGACCGTCAGCAGCGTCCGCTCCCGCACGCGGCCCACGATCCGCCCGTTGACCTGCCCGGCGATCACGATCCCCAGCCCGTTCGCGCCGAACACGAGGCTGTACTCCTGCGGGCTCAGCCCGTACACGTCCTGCAGCACGAACGAGCTCGCGGAGATGTAGGCGAACAGCCCGGCGAACATCAGCCCGGCCGACAGCGCGTACCCGACGAACGACCGGTCCCGCAACAGCACGCCGTACCCGCGCAGCGTCGAGCCGATCCGGGCCGGGCGGCGGCGCTCGGCAGGCAGCGTCTCGGGCATCGCCAGCGCCGCGGCCACCAGCAGCACCGCGCCGAACACGGCCAGCACCACGAACACCCCGCGCCACGACGTCAGCCGCAGCACCTGCCCGCCGATCACCGGCGCCAGGATCGGGGCCAGCCCGCTGACCAGCATCAACATCGAGAAGAACTTCGTCATCGCGGTGCCTGCGAACAGGTCGCGGACGCACGCCCGCGCGATCACCATCCCGGCCGCCGCGCCGAGTGCCTGCACTGACCGGCCCACGATCAGCAGTTCCGCCGTCGGGCTCACCGCGCACAGCACCGACGCCGCGGCGTACAGCACCAGCCCGGCCAGCAGCGGACGGCGGCGGCCGAGCGAGTCCGACAGCGGCCCGGCGATCAGCTGCCCCAGCGCCAGCCCGATGATGAACGCGGTCAGCGTGAGCTGCAGCGTCGGCGCTGAGCTGCGCAGGTCGTCGGCCATCCGGGGGAGCGCGGGCAGGTACATGTCGATCGAGAGCGGCGCGAACGCCGACAGCCCGCCGAGGATCAGCGCGTACCGCAGGGTTCCGGGTGTCCGTCTGGTCTTCGCCGGTGCCGTGACCGCTGTCGTGCTCACTCCGCCTCCACTCGACCAGATCCACCCGGCAACAACGAACACCGGAGATCGCGTTCGCATTCCCCGCTGTGGTGCGGAACACCCGGACGCGATCAGTCCACAGTGGACTCAACTGTCTGGTATACTGGACAAACCGGACCGATGTCGAGGGGAGTGCCGTGCGGCGGAAGCTGGGAACGGAAGCCCGGCACCGGTCCGTCCGCGGCCTGCTCGTCCTGGCCCTGCTGCTGCTCAGCCTCATCACGCCGACGACGCCGGAGAGCCACCCGCACCCGTCCGCGCCGGACGGCATCGCAGCCCTCGCGGCGGAGCCGTTGCCGCACGTCACGGCCACCCCGCTGCCGGTCGCGGACCTGCCGCCGGTCGTCGGCGTGGAACCACCGCGCGGCCACGCGGAAGACCGGCCGTCGCCTGCCGGCCCGCCACCTGCCCGTGATCAGGGCACCGCTCTCGGCGCCCGCGCGCCGCCCTCCAGGTAACGCCCCGGACCCCATCCGCACACCGCGCCGACTTGCGGTGCGCTTCGCCATGCCCTGGAGGGACTTCACCACATGCAAACCGGACACGCGCTGCTCGCCGTCGGCGGCGCCTTCCTCGCCGCAGGCGTGCTGGCCAGAGCCGGCGCCCGCATCGGGCTGCCCACGATCCCCCTGTTCATGCTGGCCGGGTTCATCTTCGGCCCCAACACCCCCGGCCTGTCGCTGGTGCACGACCCCGGCGAGCTGAGCGTGCTCGCCGGGCTCGGCCTGGTGTTCCTGCTGTTCTACCTGGGCCTGGAGTTCTCGCTCGACGACCTCGCCAAGGGCGGCCGCAAGCTCGCCGTGTCGGGCCTGGTCTACCTCGCGCTCAACATCGGCGGCGGGCTCGCCTTCGGGTTCCTGCTCGGCTGGGGCTCCAGCGAGGCGCTGGTGATCGCGGGCGCGATCGGGATCTCGTCGTCGGCGATCGTGACCAAACTGCTGGTCGAGACCGGTCGCACGCGGCACCCGGAATCGCGCCTGATCATGGGCATCATCGTGATCGAGGACCTGTTCCTCGCCCTGTACCTGGCGCTGCTGCAGCCGGTGCTCTCCGGCGCCGACTCGTTCTGGCCCGCGCTCGCCGACTTCGGCAAGGCACTCGGCTTCCTGCTGGCGCTCGCCGCGCTGGCCCGCTGGGGCGGGCGGCTGGTGTCGAAGCTGTTCGGCTCGGCCGACGACGAGCTGCTGACCGTGTGCTTCGTCGGCGTCGCCGTGCTGGGCGCCGCGGTCGCCGAGGAGCTGGGCGTCTCCGACGCGATCGGCGCGTTCATGGTCGGCATGATGCTCGGCGGCTCGAAGGTCGCGCCCCGCATCCACAAGCTGGTCCTGCCGCTGCGGGACGCGTTCGGCGCGTTGTTCTTCTTCATCTTCGGGCTCAGCATCGACCCGGGCGCCGTCGGCACGGTCGTGGTGCCGGTGCTGATCGCCGTGGCGCTGACGCTCGCGCTGAACCTCGCGGCGGGCGCGATCGCGGCGAAGCTGCACTCGTTCGACGGCCAGGCCGGGCTGAACATCGGGCTGACCGTGCTCACCCGGGGCGAGTTCTCGCTGGTGCTGGCCACGCTCGCGGCGGCGGCCGGGCTGGACTCCCGCGTCGCGCCGTTCGTGGCGGGCTACGTGCTGCTGCTCGCGATCATCGGCCCGCTGGCGGTGCTGCGGTCGGAGAACCTGGCCCGGCTGTTCCGAGCGCGACGGGCATCACCAGTGTCGTGAACGAGCCCTGGTCGGCCGAGCGGACGCGCGCGACCTGCAGCGGCCCGGCGAACTCCAGCAGCACGTCGGGCCCGACGCCTGACTCCAACGCCGCACCCAGCACGGCGGGGTCGAACCCGATGCTCAGCTCGTCGCCGCAGACGGCGGGCAGCACCGTGCCGCCGACGGCCAGCCGGTCCGGCCCGAGCACCAGCTCGGCCGGGCGGTCGGCGGGCAGCGCGTCCCGGAGCGCGACGCGGTCGACGACGACCCGTTGCGCCGGGACGGGCAGGGCGTCGAGGACCGCGCGGTAGTCCGGGAAGTCCTGGTCCAGCAGCGGCAGCGTCGTGCCGTCGAGGGTGACCTCGTCCTGCCGCGCCAGCCGCGGGCCGAGCGCGGCCAGCTCACCGGCGGACACGACGAACCGGCCGGTGCCGCCGTGCACGGGCTGCAGGACGCGCAGCGCGAGCCGGTAGCGGTCGGTGGCGACGACGCGGACCTCGTCGCCGTCGGCCTCGATCAGCACGAAGTCCAGCGGCGCGCCCGCGGCGGGGGCGACCTGCCGGATCGCGCTCGCCAGGTCGAGGCCGGCGACCCGGACCGGGCCCGGCAGCAGGCGCCCGACCGCCGCCGACGCGGCCCGGAAGTCCTCCCGCAGCCGCTGCCGGTGCGCCTCCAGCACCGCCCGCGCCTCGCTCGACGGTCCGTCGAGCACGGTCGTGACCTGCGCCAGCGGCAGGCCCGCCGCCCGCAGTTCACGCAGCCGGACCGCGCGTTCGACCTGGTCCTCGCGGTAGTAGCGGTAGCCGGTGGTCTCGTCCACGCGCGCGGGCGTGAGCACGCCGCAGTCGTCGTAGAAGCGCAGCGCGCTCGGGGTGAGCCCGGCCAGCCGCGCGAACGCGCTGATGGTCAGCATGCCGCCGATTCTGCGGCTTCCAGTGGCTCGAAGGTCAACAGCGGTTCAGCATGTCGGTCAGCGCCGCCTGCTCCGCGGTGGTGACGCTCAGCCGGTAGTAGTGCTTGACCTCGATCCAGTCGGTGGCGTAGGTGCACCAGAACGACTCCAGCGGCGGCCGCCACTCGTCCGGCGCCTTGTCGCTCTTCGACTGGTTGACGTTGTCGGTGACCGCCCACAGCTGCGGGCGCACCAGGTCGTTCGCGAAGGCCTCACGCTGGTCCTGCGTCCACGCCGACGCGCCGCTGACCCAGCTCTGCGCGAGCGGCACCATGTGGTCGATGTCCACATCGGACGCCTTGGTCCAGGTCGCGCCGTCGTAGGGGCTGACCCAGGTGCCGGAGGTGGGCGAGCAGTCCTTGCCGACGACGACGTTCGTGCCCGAGCGCTTGAGCACCTCCTCGCGGGTGTTGCAGGCGCCCTCGACGGTGTCCCAGTGCGGGTACTTCTCCCGCGAGTAGCCGTTCAGCGTGCCCCGCGGCTTCACCTGCAGCTCGGCGAGCTGCTGCCGCGCCACGCCCGGATCCGTCGCCGGATTCGCCTTCGACGGCGGCACCGGACCCGGCCGCCACACCACCACCAGAACCGCCACCACGACCGCCACCACCAGCGGCACCCACACCCGCGCCTTCACGCCGGTGAGGTTAAGTGATCAAGTACCGGCGGTACGCGGACGCCTCCGGCGTGTCGGAGCAACGTCCGTCGCTTCCACCACCCCTGATCAAGTACCGGCGGTACGCTGCGGTCTCCGGCGTGTCGACGAGGAGGTTCGCGTGGCCGAGCGGTTCGGTGGCTACCAGAACGAGATCTACCTGCACGGGCTCGGCGGGACGAAGCCGCCGTTCACCACCGACCCGGCGCGGCTGGCGGAGTCGGCCCGCGAGGTGATGACCCCGGAGGCCTACGGCTACGTGGCGGGCGGCGCGGGCTCGGGCGCGACGATGGATGCCAACCGCGCGGCGTTCGACCGCTGGAAGCTGGTGCCGCGCATGCTCACCGACGCCACCGCGCGCACCACGTCGGCAAGGGTGCTCGGGTCCGAGCTGCCCGCGCCGGTGCTGCTCGCGCCGGTCGGGGTGCAGTCGATCGTGCACCCGGACGCCGAGCTGGCGACGGCGCGGGCCGCGGCGGCGCTGGGCCTGCCGATGATCCTGTCCACCGCGGCGTCGCGCACGATCGAGGAGGTCGCCGAGGCCTCCGGCGACGGCCCGCGCTGGTTCCAGCTGTACTGGCCTGCCGACTCGGACGTCACCGCGAGCATCCTGACCCGCGCGAAGAAGGCCGGCTACACCACGCTCGTCGTCACGCTGGACACGTGGACCCTGGCCTGGCGCCCGCGCGACCTCGACTCCGCCTACCTGCCCTTCCTCAAGGGCGAGGGCCTGGCCACGCCGCTGTCCGACCCGGCCTTCCGCGCGCTGCTGGAGAAGGCGCCGGAGGACGACATGCCGTCGGCGATCCTGCGGTGGGTGTCGCTGTTCACCGGCACCGACCACAGCTGGGACCAGCTGCCGTTCCTGCGCGAGCACTGGGACGGCCCGATCGTGCTGAAGGGCATCCAGCACCCCGACGACGCGCGGCGCGCGGTGGACGCCGGGATGGACGGCATCGTGGTGTCCAACCACGGCGGACGGCAGGTCGACGGCGCGATCGGTTCGCTGGAGGCGCTGCCGCCGATCGCGAGCGCGGTCGGGGACCGCATCGAGGTGCTGTTCGACTCCGGCGTGCGGACCGGCGCGGACATCCTGAAGGCGCTGGCGCTGGGCGCGAAGGCGGTCCTCGTCGGGCGGCCCTGGGTGTACGGGCTGGGCCACGCGGGCGAGGACGGCGTGCGGCACGTGCTGCGCAGCCTGCTCGCGGACCTCGACCTCACCCTGGGGCTGACCGGGCACCGCTCGGTCGCGGAGCTGGGGCCGGAGTCGCTGCAGCGGTCCTGAGCACACCGAGCAGCCGCGACGCGAGCGGTTCCCGGGCACCGGCACCGCCGCGCTCCCGGTGACGGCGAGCACTCCGGCCACTCCAGGTGCGGTGCGGACATATTCGCAGGCCGGCCGGATCGCGCGGAGCTATCCTGGAGGCCGTATGTCTACGCGATCCCCCCTCGAAGACCTCCGGGCCCGGCTGCCCGGCTTGATGCTGCGCGACGAGCACCGGTTGCGCCGCCGGCTCGACGGCGCCCGCCGGGCGCGCGACAAGGACCGCGTCGCGCGGGAGATCGCCGCCGACATCGACGCCGCCGAGGCCCGCGTGCAGCGCCGCCGCGCGCCGGAGATCCGCTACCCGGACGAGCTGCCGGTCAGCCAGCGCAAGGACGACATCGCCGCCGCGATCCGCGACCACCAGGTGGTGATCGTCGCGGGCGAGACCGGGTCGGGCAAGACCACCCAGCTGCCGAAGATCTGCCTCGAGCTGGGCCTGGGCGTGCGCGGCCAGATCGGGCACACCCAGCCCCGCCGCCTGGCCGCGCGCACGGTCGCCGAGCGCATCGCCGAGGAGCTGAAGACCGAGCTGGGCAGCACGGTCGGCTACAAGGTGCGCTTCACCGACTCCAGCGGCGACGACACCATGGTCAAGCTGATGACCGACGGCATCCTGCTCGCCGAGATCCAGAGCGACCGGATGCTGCGCCGCTACGACACGCTCATCATCGACGAGGCCCACGAGCGCAGCCTCAACATCGACTTCATCCTCGGCTACCTCAAGCAACTCCTGCCGAAGCGCCCCGACCTCAAGGTGATCATCACCTCGGCGACCATCGACCCGGAGCGGTTCTCCAAGCACTTCGGCGACGCGCCGATCGTGGAGGTTTCCGGCCGCACCTATCCGGTCGAGGTCCGCTACCGCCCGATCGTCGACCCGGACGACCCGGCCTCCGAGGACCGCGACCAGGTCACCGCCATCGCCGACGCGGTCGAGGAGCTGTGCGCCGAGGGCCCCGGCGACATCCTCGTGTTCCTCTCCGGCGAGCGGGAGATCCGCGACACCGCCGACGCGCTGAACAAGATGGACCTCCGCAACACCGAGGTGCTGCCGCTGTACGCGCGCCTGTCCGCGGCGGACCAGCACCGCGTGTTCAGCCGCCACACCGGCCGCCGGATCGTGCTGGCCACCAACGTCGCCGAGACGTCGCTGACCGTGCCGGGCATCAAGTACGTCATCGACCCGGGCACCGCGCGCATCTCCCGCTACAGCCACCGCACCAAGGTGCAGCGGCTGCCGATCGAGCCGGTCTCGCAGGCCTCGGCCAACCAGCGCAAGGGCCGCTGCGGCCGCACCTCCGACGGTATCTGCATCCGGCTCTACAGCGAAGAGGATTTCCTGTCCCGGCCGGAGTTCACCGACCCGGAGATCCTGCGCACCAATCTCGCGTCGGTCATCCTGCAGATGACCTCGCTCGGCCTGGGCGACCTGGCCGCGTTCCCGTTCGTCGACCCGCCGGACCGCCGCCAGATCACCGCCGGTGTCCAGCTGCTGCAGGAACTCGGCGCGCTGGAGGAGTCTGCGAAGGAGCGCCGGCTCACCGAGATCGGCCGTCAGCTCGCGCAACTGCCCGTCGACCCGCGTCTGGGCCGCATGGTGCTGGAGGGCGCGCGCACCGGGTGCGTCCGCGAGGTCATGATCATCACCGCCGCGCTGTCCATCCAGGACCCGCGCGAGCGCCCCGCGGACAAGCAGGAGGCCGCGGCCCAGCAGCACGCCCGGTTCGCCGACAAGTCCTCGGACTTCGTGGCCTACCTGAACCTGTGGGAGTACCTGCGGGAGCTGCAGAAGACGCTGTCGAACAGCCAGTTCCGCAAGCGCTGCAAGGCGGAGTACCTGAACTACCTGCGCGTGCGGGAGTGGCAGGACATCTACAGCCAGCTGCGGCAGCTCGCCAAACCGCTGGGCGTCACGCTCAACTCCGAGCCTGCCGACCCGCAGCGCGTGCACACCGCGCTGATCGCCGGGCTGCTGTCGCACATCGGGCTCAAGGACCCGGAGAAGGGCGACTACCTCGGCGCGCGCGGCACCCGGTTCGCGATCTTCCCCGGCTCGGCGCTGTTCAAGAAGCAGCCGCGCTGGGTGATGTCGGCGGAGCTGGTCGAGACGTCGAAGCTGTGGGGCCGGGTCAACGCGCGCATCGAGCCGGAGTGGATCGAGCCGCTGGCGCAGCACGTCGTCAAGCGCACCTACTCGGAGCCGCACTGGGAACGCAAGCGCGGCGCGGTGGTGGCCTCCGAGCGGGTGACGCTGTACGGGGTGCCGCTGGTCGTCGGCCGCAAGGTGGACTACGGGCGCATCGACCCGGAAACCTCGCGCGAGCTGTTCATCCGCCACGCGCTCGTGGAGGGCGACTGGGACACCGGCCACAAGTTCTTCAAGGAGAACCGGGCGCTGCTCGACGAGGTCGAGGACCTGGAGAACCGGGCCCGGCGCCGCGACCTGCTGGTCGACGACGAAACCCTGTTCGAGTTCTACGACCAGCGGATCCCCGCGGAAGTCGTGTCCGCGCGGCACTTCGACAGCTGGTGGAAGAAGGTCCGCGGCGCCCAGCCGGACCTGCTGAACTTCGAAAAGGCCATGCTGCTCAACGAGGCCGCGCAGCAGGTGTCCGAATCGGACTACCCGGACACCTGGACGCAGGGCTCGCTGCGGTTCCCGCTGACCTACCAGTTCGAGCCGGGCGCGGACGCCGACGGTGTCACCGTGCACATCCCGGTCGCCGTGCTCAACCAGGTCGCGCCCGACGGGTTCGACTGGCAGGTGCCGGGGTTGCGCGAGGAGCTGGTCACGGCGCTGATCAAGTCGCTGCCGAAGCAGCTGCGGCGCAACTTCGTGCCCGCCCCGGACACCGCCGCGCACGTGCTGTCCAGGGTCGGCCCCGAGGACGGCCCGCTGCTCGACGTGCTGGCCCGCGAGCTGGAGGCGCTGCGCGGGGTCGCGGTGCCGCCGGACGCGTGGCAGCTCGACGCGGTGCCGCACCACCTGCGGATGACGTTCCGGGTGGTCAACGACAAGCGCCGCAAGCTTGCCGAGGGCAAGGACCTGGCGGTCCTCAAGGAGGAGCTGCGCGGCGAGGTGCGGGCGACGATCTCGGCGGCCGCGGACAGCATCGAGCGGGCCGGCCTGACCACGCCCGCCTTCGGCGAGCTGCCGCGGGTGTTCGCCGGGAAGCGGCGCGGGCACCAGGTGAAGGCGTACCCGGCGCTGGTCGACGAGGGCGACACGGTGGCCGTGCGCATGCTGGACACGCCGGTGCAGCAGCGTCAGCGGATGTGGCAGGGCACGCGGAAGCTGTTGCGGCTCAACATGCCCTCGCCGATGAAGTTCATCAACAGGGCGTTGACCAACCAGGCGAAGCTGACGCTGAGCCGGAACCCGCACGGCAGTGTCGCGGCGCTGCTGGAGGACTGCGTCGACTGCGCGGTGGACAAGCTGATGGCCGACAACGGCGGCCCGGTGTGGGACGAGGCCGGGTTCGCGGTGCTGCTGGAGAAGGTGCGCGGTGCGCTGAACCCGGTGGTGCTGGACGTGCTCACCGAGGTCGAGAAGGTCCTGAAGGCCGCCAACGAGGCCGAGGTGGCGCTGGAGGGCGCGCGTGGGCCGGCGGAGTCGCTGGCGGACATGCGGCAGCAGCTGTCGCGGCTGGTGTACCCCGGTTTCGTCACGGCGACCGGGTTCGACCGGCTGCCGCACCTGGTCCGGTACCTGCGTGGGATCGGGCGGCGGGTGGAGAAGCTGCCGTCGACGGGCGCGAAGGACGTCGAGCTGCTGCGTGACGTCGAGTGGGTGACGGGCGAGTACGAGGCGGCTGTCGCCGCGCTCCCGCCGGGTGTGTCGCCGGGGCCGGAGCTGCTCGAGGTGCGGTGGATGATCGAGGAGCTGCGGGTGAGTTTCTTCGCGCAGACCCTCGGCACGGCGCACCCGGTGTCGTTGAAGCGGGTGATCCGGGCGCTGGACAAGGCGGCCGCTTAGCTATTTGGCGTCGGCGTAGGTGTCGACGGTGACCGGTTGCATGGGGAAGTGCACGGGGCAGGCGGCACCGAACGTGAGCGCGGCGGCCTCGGGTACGGATTCACCGATGGCGGCTTCGACGGCGGGTACGAGGTCCTCGGGCGTGTGCACGATGACCTCGTCGTGCTGGAAGAACACCAGGTGGGCGGGCTCGGGCAGCTTGCGGCGCAGGGTGGCGAGCAGCACCGCGGTGAAGTCGGCCGCGCTGGCCTGCACGACGAAGTTGCGGGTGAAGCGGCCCCAGTTGCGGGCGGCTTGGCGGGCGCGGGTCTCGTCCTCGTTCGCGCCGCCGGTGAGGGCGCGCCACGCTTCGCTCGGCGCGGGGGAGACGCGCCCGAGCCGGGAGCGGACGCGCTCACCGCGTTCCCCGGCTTGCGCGGCACGCTCCACATAGGACACGGCGTCCGGGAAGCGCTGCCGCAGCAGGGCGAGCAGCGACGCGGCCTCGCCGGCGGTGCCGCCGTACATCGCGGACAGCATGGCGATCTTCGCGCGGGGCCGCCCGGCTTCGGGGGTCATCGTGCCGGCGAACATGGCTTCGGACAGGCGGGCGTACAGGTCGGTGGAGGCGGAGGCTTCGGCAAGGCGGCGGTCGCCGGAGAGGGCGGCCAGCACGCGGGGTTCGAGCTGGGCGGCGTCGGCCACGACGAGTTTCCAGCCGGGGTCGGCTTTCACGCACACGCGTAGCGTCTTGGGGATCTGGAGTGCGCCGCCGCCGCTGCTGGCCCACCGGCCGGACACCACGCCGCCGACGACCCACTCGGGCCGGAACCGCCCGTCGGCGACCCATTCGTCCAGCCACGCCCACCCGTTGGCCGAATGCAGGCGGGAGAGTTCGCGGTACTCGATGAGCAGGGGGACGGCCGGGTGGTCGACGTCGCGCAGGACGTGTGCCCTGGCGGAGGGGATGGAGATGCCCTCGCGGCCGAACGCGCGCACGATGGTCTGCGGGCTGTCCGGGTTCACCGGTTTGCCGCCGAAGGCCTCGGTGATGCGCGCCGCCAGCTCGACGAGTTTCTTGGGCCGGTGGCCGGCCGGCACGCGGGGCCCGAGCAGTTCGGTCAGGAGGGCGTCGTGCACGTCGGCCCGCCACGGCAACCCGTCGGCTCGCATCTCTTCGGCGACGAGCGCGCTGGCCGATTCGGCGGCGACGAGCAACCGGAAGCGCTCCGGGTGCTCGACGTGCCTCATGCGGCGCTCCTGGTCGGCGAGCACAGCGGCAGCCGCCTCGGCGACGCTCGTGCCGGGCGGGAGGCCGGAGCCGCGGGTCTCGAAGAGGGCCGGCTGGGCGTCCGCGTGGCCGGGCGCGTCCGGTGGTGGTTCCTGACCGTGGAGCCGAGCCCAGGCCGCGGGCAGTGCCTTGGGCTGACCGGCTTTGCCTTCTGCCGCGAGCAGGAGACCTTCGGTGAGGGCGAGGTCGTGGCAGCGCCGCAGGCGGAGGTTGGAGCGCAGGAGGAGGGGGTAGAGCTGTGGGACCGAGGGGAAGACCCAGCGGGGGTTTTCGGTCCGCTCCAGGTTCTCGAGGTGTTTAGCCAGGTGGTGCTCGGGTAGGTGCTGTTGCTCGGTGGGGGTGGATACGAGGAAGTCGCCGTCCTCCTCTCGCGTGACGATGACCTGCACCTGTTCATTGTGCGCTGGGGGTACGACAGTTTTCGGCGCGCGTCGCCCTGCCGGGCTTTGAAGATCAAGGGATAGTCCTCGCCGGACGGGCAGGCTCCGGGATGCCCAGGGGACCGTTGTCGTCTCGCCTCGGGTGGGTGGCTGGGAGGTCATCCCGTCGCCTTCCGGTTTGGGCATATCACCTTGAGCCAGGGCCGCAAGGTTGGCATGTTCGGCCTGCGGTTGGCGGCTGGGTTGCGGCCCTGGCTCAAGGTGATCGTCCAGTGTCAGGCGACGGGATGACCACCCAGCTGGGTTGGGTTCAGGGCATGCGCTGCGCGCTCGCTGGCCCGCCGCAGCTCGCGCTTTGGCTGCGCTTGACGCTCGCCGCTGCCGCGTTTTGGCTGCGCTCGGCGCTTGGCGCTGCCGTGTTTTGAAGGCGCTTGGCGCTTTGGACGACTGGCGCTAACTGCGCGTCTTGCCGCGCCCCGCGCTACGCCCGGTGCTGATGCGCCCCGCGCTAACTGCGCGCTCTGCCGCGCCGCTCGCGCTCTGCCGCGCCGCTCGCGCTCTGCCGCGCCCTCGCGGCGGCTCTCGCGCTGCGATGCCTCGGGCGCTTCAGGCCCGTACCGCTCTGGCTGCCGCACTGTCGCGGTTGTCGGCATGTTTCCCGGGCGGCCCGCGCCCCCGCGCATGCCTGCGTTGCCCGCTTCGTGCGGC
>NZ_JBEXTZ010000086.1:0-35498 GCF_040614195.1 Amycolatopsis sp. NPDC006125 | reverse complement strand
GGCCGCGACCGTCGGCGACATGACGGTCGCGGCCGAGGCCGGGGACCGGGGCGTGGTGCTGCCGATGGTGCTCAAGGGCATCGGCGCCGGGCTGATGCCGGACGGCTGGTCCGACCTCGCGGTGCGGGCGGGCGCGGACGTCTACCGGTTCGACCCGCCGGAGCGGCTGCCGCAGTGGCTGGTGCACCGCGGCGGCCCGGTGACCGCGGCGACGCGCGCGTTCATCGACACCACGCTCGGGACTGCCCAGGCCGGTCAGGACTCCATGGCGGCCCGGTCGGAGTCGCTGCGGAGCACGCAGAACTCGTTGCCCTCGGGGTCGGCGAGGACGGCCCAGCCGGACCCGTCGGGGTTCCGGTGATCGGCGACGAACGTGGCGCCGAGGCCTAGCAGCCGCGCCACCTCCTCGTCGCGCGAGGTCTTCGGGCGCAGGCACAGGTGGATCCGGTTCTTGATCGTCTTGGGCTCCGGCACCTGGTTGAAGTGCAGCACCGGACCCTCCGCGAGCAGCACCTGCGTCTCCGGCTCCCCCGGCCGGTCGTCCGGGTGGAGCGGACGGCCGGTCACCGCGCTCCAGAACCGGGCCAGCTCGTAGGCGTCCGCGCAGTCGATCGCGACGTTCTGCAATACCGAGACCATGCGCCGAGCTTCCCCGATCAGCCGGGGTCGCGGCGCAGCAGGTCCTCCTGCCAGCGCTGCACGGCGGTGCGCACGGCCTCGTCGTCCTCGCGGGCGTGACCGCCGGAGGCGCCCGCGGCGCCGAGGACCACGTCCCCGTCGGTGACGAGGACCCCGCCCGCGAACGGGACGTAGTCGCCGTCGTAGAGGTGCTGGATGCTGCCGACGATCGCGCCGGGCAGCTCGAGCGCCCCGGACGGCCGCAGCGTGAGCAACGCGGTGCGCGCCTTGGCCACCGCGATGCGGCTGGTCATGGGCATGCCGCCGTCCGCCCGCCGCAGCGCGATCACCTCGCCGGCGACGTCGAGGACGGCCACCGCGAGTGGCGGGAAGCCCCGCTCCGCGGCGACGCCCAGCGCGCTGTTCACCAGCGCATCGGCGTCGGCGAGCCGGAGTCCGGGGAGGCGAGGGGTGTCGTTCATGATCTTCAACGTAGCCCGCCCGGTCAGCCGAGGTCGCGGCGCAGCAGGTCCTCCTCGGTTTCGCGGCGCACGAGCACGCGCGGTGCGCCGTCGGCCACGGCGACCAGCGGCGGACGGCCCACCAGGTTGTAGTTCGAGGCCAGCGCGTGGTGGTAGGCGCCGCTCACCGGTACCGCCAGCAGGTCGCCGGGGCGGATGTCGGCGGGCAGCGGCACGTCCTCGGCCAGGACGTCGCCGGCCTCGCAGTGCCTGCCCGCGATAATCCACGGGCGGCGCGGCGCCTTGGTGTGCCGCCCGACGAGCCGGGCGGTGTAGCGCGCGCCGTACAGCGCCGGGCGCGGGTTGTCGCTCATGCCGCCGTCGACGGCGACGAACCCGTTCTTCACCGCGGCCACCCGGTACAGCGTGATCCCGGCCGTCGCGACGAGCCAGCGGCCGGGTTCCAGCACCAGCCGCGGCACCGGGAGCCGGTGGCGGTCGCACTCCTGGCGCAGCGTGCCCAGGATCCGGCGGGCGGCGCCGGTCAGGTCGAACGCCTGCTCGCCGGCGCGGTAGGGGACCGCGAAGCTGCCGCCGAGGTCGAGCTGGTCCAGCGTCACCCCGTGCCGCTCGCGGACCTCGGCCAGCAGCCCCACCATGCGGCGCACGGCTTCGGCGTAGGCGCCCGTGTCGCGCACTTGCGAGCCGAGGTGGCAGTGCAACCCGGCGGCGCGCAGGCCCGGCTGGGCCAGGACCTGCCCGACGGCGTCCAGCGCGGCGCCGGAGGCGAGGGAGAACCCGAACTTCTGGCCTTCGACGGCGGTGGCCAGCGCGCGGTGCGTGTGCGCGTCGACGCCGGGGGTGACCCGCACGAGGACCCGCTGCCCGGCGGGGGCGAGCGCGGCGAGCTGGTCGATCTCGTCGGCGGAGTCGGCGACGATCCGGCCGGCGTGCGCGGTGAACGCGGCCTTGAGGTCCTCCGGGGTTTTCACGTTGCCGTGCACCAGGATCCGCTCGCCCGGCACGCCGGCCGAGCGCGCCATGGCGATCTCGCCGGCCGAGCACACGTCCGCGCTGAAACCCAGCACCCGGAGCACGCCGCGCACCGGCAGGGCCTTGGTGGCGAAGGCGATCTCGGCGCCGGGGAACGCGGCGCGCAGCGATTCGGCGCGGCCGCGGACCTCGGTTTCGTCGAAGACCTGCACCGGCGTGCCGAACCGCGCGGCGAGCCGGGTCAGGCGCACGCCGCCGCAGGTGAGGTCGCCGCCCTCGGCGAGGCGGGTGGTGCGCGGCCACAGGCCGGGTTCCAGCGGCGGTTCTCCGGCGAGCCCCACACTGGGCAGCACCTCGGCGAGTGTCATGACGTCCTCCTTCGGTTTCCCTGCACCGAAGGAAATCTCCGTGGCGGGCCGCGCGGACCCCGGGCTGACGCGGCGATGACACGCGCGGGCCCGGTCTTGATCCGGCCTTGACACCGGCGTGAGCCCGTTCACGCGGTCATACTGGCGGGCATGGACGCAGGCGAACTCAGGGAACTGCAGGCGCCGCTCAAGGAGCGCTACCGGGAGGACCCGGCTCAGGCGCTGATCACCTTGCGCGCCAACGCGGAGCTCGACGGGCTGGGCATCTCGTGCAAGGTGGAGACCGGGCGGGCGGTGGTCGAGGCGGGCCTGCACCCGGCCACCGGCGGCGACGGCAGCCTCGCGTGCTCCGGCGACATGCTGCTGGAGGCGCTGGTCGCGTGCTCCGGGGTGACGCTGCGGGCGGTGGCGACCTCGCTGGGGCTGGAGATCCGCGGCGGGACCGTGCGGGCCGAGGGCGACCTGGACTTCCGCGGCACGCTCGGGGTCGACAAGTCCGCGCCGGTGGGCTTCCAGGCGATCCGGTTGTCGTTCGACCTCGACACCGACGCGTCCGAGGAGCAGCTCGCGACGCTGCGCAAACTGACCGAGCGGTACTGCGTGGTGTATCAGACGTTGCGGACGCCGCCGGAGATCGAGGTGCGCCTCGCCTGACCCGGCTCGACGGTCCCGATGCCGTGCAGCACGTGCGCGAGGATCTCCGCGCCGCGCACGACGCGCGGGCCGGGGCGGTTGAAGTAGGACGGGCCGTCGAGGATCCACACCTGCCCGGCGCGCACGGCGGGCAGGTCCGCCCAGCCCGGCCGGCTCGTGAGCAGGCCGAGTTCGGCCTCGGTGCGCTCCGGCGGCAGGCCGCAGGGGAGCAGGAGGAGGACGTCGGGTTCGGCGGCGGCCACCGCGGCCCAGTCGATGGCCTTCGTGTGCTCGCCCGGCCGGGCCAGCAGGGGCTCCCCACCGGCGGCGGCGATCTGTTCGGGCACCCAGTGCCCGGCAGGCCAGACCGGGTCGAGCCATTCGATCGCGGCGACCCGGGGCCGGGGCAGGTCCCGGGTCCGCTCCCGCAGGTCCGCGAGGCGGGTGAGTAGTTCCGCGTGTTTCGCGTGGGCGACGTCCGGCACGCCGAGGACGTCGCCGAGCAGCAGCAGGCAGTCCAGCACCTCGGCGAGCGTGCGGGGTTCGAGGCTCAGCACCCGCGGCCCGGCGTCCATCATGCGGACTGCGTCGGTGACCCGGCGGTAGGACACCGCGCAGACCTCGCAGAGGTCCTGGGTGAGCACGACGTCGGGCCGGAGTGCGGCGAGTTTCGCCGCGTCGAGGGCGTAGAGCGCGGAGCCGGCGTGGGCGCCCCCGACGGCCTGCGAGATCTCGCGGCTGCTCATGGCGGTGTGCAGGCCGCTGCCGGTGACGACGGGCACGTCCTCGACGCCGGGCGGCCAGTCGCACTCGTGCGTCCGCCCGACCAGCTGCCCGGCCAGCCCCAGCTCGGCCACCAGATCGGTGGCGGCGGGCAGCAAGGAGACGATCCGCACGCTGCGAGCCTAGGCGGGATCGCCGCCCCGGCGCCACGGGCGCACTGCCGGAGCGTGCGGCGGCTCTTCGCGGACGCAGCAGGGCCAGCCGCGTGGCACCCTAGCCTGGATTCCAGGTGGACTCGTGGCCGCTGGAGCGGTGCTGCTGCCCCGACGTCGGCGCGGGCCGGGTGGTCATGACCGCCGGTGGGCGGGGCGCATCCCCCGGCGCCGGCTGAACCGTCAGCCCTGGCGGGAGGCGAGCAGGTCCTCCACCGCCTTGGGCAGCGTCGTCTCGAAGTCGAGCAGCTTCGCCCAGTCCGGTTCGATCGTGATGACCACCATCTGCTCGTACAGCGCCCGCACGCCCTGCTCCCAGGACTCGAACACCTCGGCGGGCGTCACCTTCCGGGACGCCTCGATGTAGGCGTCGGGGACGCCGTCGACCAGTTCCAGGCGTGCGGTGCCGCGGATCAGCAGCACGCGCGGGGGCCACGGGTCCATGCGGTCGATGGTGATCGCCACGCGCGGGTTGCGGCGCAGGGCCGCGACCTTCGCCGACTTCGGCACGGTGGCCATGACCAGGTGCTCGCCGTCCCACCAGAACCCGATCGGGATCACCCGGGGCTCGCCGTCCAGTCCGTCGTACGCCAGCCGCGCGGGGATGTTCGACTGCAGCAGCTCCCGCGCGATCGGCTTGGCCAGTTCAGCGGTGACATCCATGTCCGTCTCCTCCGGTTTCCGGGGTGTGTCAGGCCGGGGACGGAGCCGCTTCCGCGTTCTCGACATCGCTCACGCGAGAAGTGGCGCCAATTGCCCGGCGTGGTCGCGCACCAGCGCCACCAGCTCGGCGTTCGGCTCGGCGACCCGTTCCGCGGGCCCGCTCACCGCGAGCCCGGCGACCAGCTCGCCGGTGACCACGTCCCGGATCGCCACCGCCAGGCAGCCCTTGCGTTCCAGCAGCTCACCGCACTGCCGGGCCAGCCCGTCGCGCGCGACCGCGGCGAGTTCGGCGTCCAGGCGGTCGGCGTCGACGATCGTCCGCTCGGTGAACGACCGCAGCTCCCGCACCACCGCGCGCCAGTCGGCCTGCTCGGCAAGCAGCAGTTTGCCCAGCGCGGACACGTGCGGGTAGCGGGCGAGCAGCGCCCCGTCCGACGGCGGGTGGTCCGGGTCCGGGTCGACGAGCGTCAGCCGCCCGGTCCGGTAGGACGCCAGGTGCACACCCCACCGCACCCGCTGCCGCAGGTGCTCCACGATCGCCCTGGCCGCCGCGGGCGGCCGCACCGGCACCGGGGTCGCCAGCCGCCCGGCGCGACGCCCCAGCGCGAATCCCCGCAGGTCCGGCAACCGCACCAGGTACTCCTCGCCGACGAGCAGGTTCAGCAGCCGGTAGGTCGTCGCCGGTGGCAGTTTCAACGCGGCCGAGATCTCCTTCGCCGTGACCCCCGGCCCGGCCGCCGCGACCTCCTCCAGCACCGCCAGCGCGCTGCGGACCGCCTTCGGCTGGCGGCCGGACAGCGGCGTCTCCGGGCTCACCGCTCGCCGCCAAGCAGGTCGGCCTCGGACGTCTCGTCGTAGATCCCGACCCGCGCCAGGTCCCGCGGCCGCCGCCGGCGCAGCCAGGCGAACCAGGCCAGGCCGGCGAGCGCGCACAGCCCGAACACCGCCGGGTACGGGCCGCCCAGGTTGTCGGCCGTGAACACGACCAGCGCCGCCAGCAGCGCGGGCGCGGTGATCGCGCCGACCACCAGCGCCCCGCGGGTCAGCTCGCCGATCCGGTGCAGGAACACCGGCGCCGCCACACACACCAGCAGGTAGGCCACCAGGTAGCCGAACACCGCGACGTTGAGCAGCGTGACGAACACCGACGTGGTGCTCATCCCGGCGGCCATCAGCACGACCGGCACGACCGCGACCGGCGGCAGCACGGCCAGGATCGCGACGTGCGGCGTCCGGTACCGCGGGTGCGTCCGGCCCAGCGCGGCCGGCGCCACCCCTTCGCGCCCCATGGACAGCAGCACCCGCACCAGCGCGTTGCCGGTCGCCAGCGTGCACGCCAGGAACGACGCCGCGATGCCCAGGTCGAGCAGGTAGGACAGCCACGGCAGCTGCTGCAGCGCGGCCAGCGTGCTGACCGGCTCGGCCTGCCCGGCGAGCCCGCCCGGCAGCCCGCCCAGGCCGATGACCTGCGTGTACGCCGCCACCAGGTACAGCACGCCGCACAACGCGGCCGTGCCCTGCACCGCCCGCGGCACGGTCCGGAACGGCCGCCGGGCCTCGACCCCGTACGACGCCGCCGCCTCGAACCCGATGAACGCGCCGAGCGCGGGCAGCACCCCGGCCGCGATCCCGCCGACGCCCCGGTCCGGCGCGGCAGGCGCCAGCCCGGGGCCGACCCTGGCCAGCAGCAACCCGAACACGACCAGCATCAGCGAGATCGACACGGCCTCGGCGACGAGCACCACCGTCGCCGACAACCGCACACCCCGCAGCACGCACGCCGTCGCCAGCCCGCCCAGCACCAGCACGAGCACCGCGACCAGCCCCCAGCCCAGGTCCAGCCCGGCGCGCCGCAGCAGGTCCTGCAGGTAGACGCCGGACCCGGTGAGCGCGGCCATCGTCAGCAGGCCGTAGCCGATCAGCAACGCGCAGCCGCACGCGAACGCCGCGGCCGGGCCGAGCCCCTTCGCCGTCAGGCTGTACAGCGACCCGGCGGCCGCCATGCGGCGGGTGAACTGCGCGATCCCCAGCCCGATGAGCAGCGCGAGCACGGTCGCGACGACGAACGACCACAGCACCCCGGTCCCGGCCCCTGCCGCGGCGACCGCGGGCGCGGCCGCCATGGCCGCCGACGGCGCCGCGGCCGAGATCGACTGCGCGAACACCTGCAGCGGACCGAGGTTGCGGCGGTCGAGCCCGGACATCGGGGACTCGCGCCGCAACGGCGGCAGCACCCGGGGTGGCACGGACATCCGGCATTTCCTCCTCTGTGGACGGTAACCCGGCACTGTAACTCCGGGGTTACGACCGAGGACATGGCCGCGCGCGTCAAATGAGAAAAACACCGGAGCCGTTCCCGCGTTGGGAGAACGCCACCGCGGGACTTCCCGGCGGCGGAGACCGGGGTTTGACCGGCGGCTGACGGCGGCGCAACGTTGCTGCTCAACGCTGTGCAGCCGTCACCGGAAATCCCCGCTGAGTCCCCGGAGGTCTCATGGATACGCCACGGTCGCTGACCGGTTCACTGGGCGCCGGCTCCATCGTCTTCATGGTCGTCGCGGCCGCCGCGCCGCTCACGGTGGTCGCCGGCAGCGTGCCGCTGGGCGTCGCGCTCGGCAACGGCGCCGCCTTCCCCGCCACCTTCGTGCTGTGCTGCGTGGTCCTGCTGCTGTTCGCGGTCGGGTTCTGCGCGATGAGCCGCCACGTGCCCAACGCGGGCGCCTTCTACGCCTACGTCCGCGAGGGTCTCGGCCGCGCGCCCGGCCTCGGCGCGGCGTTCCTCGCCCTGGTCACCTACACCGCGGTGCAGCTGGCCGTCTACGGCTACCTCGGCGCCGCCCTCGACGGGCTGGTGCAGCACTACGGCGGCCCCGCGCTGCCGTGGTGGGTGTGGTCGCTGGCCGCGCTCGCCGTGGTCGGCCTGCTCGGCTACCGGCACATCGAGCTGAGCAGCAAGGTGCTCGGCGTGCTGCTGCTGTGCGAGGCCGGGATCGTGCTGGTCTTCGACGCGGTCGTCACCGTGCGCGGCGGCGATGGCGGCCTGTCGACGGCGTTCCTGCAGCCGGCGCAGATCGGTTCCGGCTCGGTGGGCATCGCGATCATGTTCGCCATCGCCAGCTTCATCGGGTTCGAGGCCACCGCGGTGTTCCGCGACGAGGCCCGCGACCCGGCCCGCACGATCCCGCGCGCCACCTACCTGTCGCTGCTGCTCATCGCCGGGTTCTACACGCTGTCCAGCTGGGCGGTCGTCTCTGCGTGGGGCGACAGCGCCGCGGTCGAGCAGGCCGGTGCGGACCCGGGGAACATGCTGATCACCACGGTCGGCCGCTACCTGGGCACCGCGGGCGCCGACGTCGTGCAGGTCCTGCTGATCACCAGCCTGTTCGCCGCGCTGCTGTCGTTCCACAACGTCATCGCCCGGTACGCGTTCTCGCTCGGCAACTCCGGCGCGCTGCCCGCCGCCTGCGGCCGCAGCCACCACCGGCACGGTTCGCCGCACGTCTCCTCGCTCGCGCAGTCGGTCAGCGCGGTCGTGCTGATCGCGGTGTTCGCCCTGGCCGGGATGGACCCGGTCACCCAGGTGTTCTCGTGGATGGCCGGCACCGCGACCCTCGGCGTGCTCGTGCTCATGACGCTGACGTGCTCGGCTGTGGTGGTGTTCTTCCGCCGCACGCGGGTGGACCGGCGCGCCTGGCACACGTTCGCCGCGCCGGTGCTCGGCCTGGCCGGGCTGGGCACGTGCCTGGTGCTGACCGTGCTCAACTTCCCGACGCTCATCGGCGGCTCGTTCGGCCTGGCCGCCGTCATCTTCGCCGTGCTCGCCGGAGCGTTCGCCCTCGGGGCCGTGCTCTCGGCCGTCCTGCGCTCGCCCGCCACCGAACCCGCCATCGCCTGAAAGGATCGCCGATGACACTCGCCGAAGAACGCACCACCACGACGCACCCGCTCGACCCGATGACCGAGGACGAGGTCCGCGCGGTCCGGGAGGTGCTCAGCGCCGCCGGGCTGCTGGGAGAGTCCGTCCGGTTCGCCTTCCTGGCGCTGGAGGAGCCGGGCAAGGCCGTGGTGCGCGCGCACCGGCCGGGCGACGAGGTGGACCGCCGGTTCCGGGCGATCCTGCTCGACCTGGCCGACGGCTCGTCGAAGGACGTCGTGGTGTCGGCCACCCGGTCCACTGTGGACGAACTGCGGGAGATCGACCCGGTCGCCGACGGCCAGCCGCCGATCATCGACACCGAGTTCGAGCTCATCGAGGACATCCTCAACGCCGAGCCGCGGTGGACCGATGCCCTGCGCAAGCGCGGCCTGGACCCGGCCACCGTGCGCGCGGTGCCGCTGTCCGCCGGTTCCTACGACCACCCCGGGGAGACCGGCCGCCGCGTGGTGCGGGCGCTGGGCTTCCAGCAGCTCCACGAGAAGGACCACCCGTGGGCGCACCCGGTGGACGGGCTGGTCGCCTACGTCGACCTCACCGCCCGCGCGGTGACGACCGTCATCGACCACCGCGAGCTGCCGGTGCCGCAGGAGCCGGGCAACTTCGACGACCCGGCGCAGACCGGGCCGCACCGCACCACGCTCAAGCCGATCGAGATCACCCAGCCGGACGGCCCGAGCTACGCGGTCGAGGGCAGCCGGGTGCGATGGGAGAACTGGGACCTGCGGATCGGCTTCAACGAGCGGGAAGGCCTCACCCTGCACGAGATCTCGTTCCACGAGCGGCCGGTGCTGTACCGGGCGTCGGTGGCCGAGATGGTGGTGCCCTACGCCGACCCGTCGCCGGTGCGGTTCTGGCAGAACTACTTCGACTGCGGCGAGTACATGTTCGCCCGCTACACCAACTCGCTGGAGCTGGGCTGCGACTGCCTCGGCGAGATCCGCTACTTCGACGCGGTGGTGGCCGACGACCTGGGCGAGCCGCGCACCATCCGCAACGCGATCTGCATGCACGAAGAGGACTTCGGCGTGCTGTGGAAGCACAGCGACATGTTCGCCGGCTCCCACGAGACGCGGCGGCAGCGGCGGCTGGTGGTGTCGTTCTTCACCACGATCGGCAACTACGACTACGGCTTCTACTGGTATTTCTACCTCGACGGCACGATCGAGCTGGAGGCCAAGGCCACCGGCGTCACGTTCACCTCGGCCTACCCCGCGGAGGGGCACGAGTACGCCACCGAAATGGCGCCCGGCCTCGGCGCGCCCTACCACCAGCACCTGTTCTGCGCGCGGCTGGACGTCAGCGTCGACGGCGACCGCAACGCCGTGGACGAGGTCGACGCGGTGCGGGTGCCGGTGAGCGAGGCCAACCCGTACGGCAACGCCTTCCGCGAGGCGCGCACCCGGCTGACCCGTGAGTCCGAAGCGGCGCGGGCGGCCGACAACACCCGCGGCCGGGTGTGGCACATCGTCAACCCGGAGCGGCAGAACCGCTTCGGCCGCAACCCGGCTTACGTGCTCTACCCGGAGGGCCAGCCGACGCTGCTGGCGGACGAGTCCTCGTCGGTGCACGCGCGGGCCACCTTCGCCACGAAGCACCTGTGGGTGACCCGCTACTCCGACGCCGAGCGCTACCCGGCCGGCGACCTGGTGAACCAGAACCCCGGCGGCGCCGGGCTGCCCGCGTGGACCGCGGCCGACCGGGACATCGACGGCGAGGACATCGTGCTGTGGCACACCTTCGGGCTGACGCACTTCCCGCGCCCGGAGGACTGGCCGGTGATGCCGGTGGACTGCACCGGGTTCAAGCTCAAGCCGGTGGGGTTCTTCGACCGGAACCCGACGCTGGACGTGCCGCCGTCGACGGGCGGTCACTGCCACGGCGGGTGAGCCAGCGCGTGTGAGCCGGCAGGCCGTCGCCGCGGTCCCGGGCCTGGAGGAGGGCCTCGGTGAACGCGGCGACGGCCCGCGGGCGCGGCCGGGACGGGTCTCGGACCAGCGCGACCGTTCGTTCGGCGCGCGGCCCGTCCAGCGGCAGGCTGCGCAGCCCGGCGAAGGCGACCAGTGGCAGCACCAGGCCGGGGATCGCGGAGACGCCCAGTCCGGCGGCGGCGAGCCCGGCGACCGCGGCGATGTTGCGTGCTTCGATCGTGTGGCCGGGCGCGACCCCGGCCTCGGCGAGCGCGTGGTCGACCAGCGGGCGGATGCTGCTGCCGGGGGAGAAGGCGATGAACGGCTCGCCCTGGATCCGTTGCCAGGACAGGGTTTCCGCGTCCGCGAAGGGGTGGCCGGGCGGAAAGACGCAGCAGCACTCGTCGGCGGCCAGCGGCTGCACCTCCAGGTCGTCCGGGGCCTCGCCGACGACGGTGACCGCGAGGTCCACCGCGCCCGAGCGCACCCGGGCGAGCACCTCGTCCGACAGGCAGTCCTCGATGGACAGTTCCACGCCGGGCCATTCGTGGCGGTAGCGGGCGATGACCGGGGGCAGCAGGATCGCCGCCAGCGACGGCAGGGTCGCCACCCGGACGTGCCCGCGGGTGCCGGCGAGGAATCCGGTGAAGTGCCGCAGCCCGGCGTCGAACGAGGCCAGCACCTCGCGCGCGATCCGGGTGAACTCCACGCCCTCCGCGGTCGGCACGAGCCGCCGGGTGGTCCGCTCGAACAACGCCACACCCACCTTGCGCTCCACCTCGGCGACCGTGCGGCTCAGCGACGACTGGGCCAGGTGCAACCGCTGGGCGGCCGTGGTGAACCCGCCCGCGTCGGCCACCTCGACCACGGCCCGGAGCTGCTGCACCGTCAGATCCATGCGCATGGTGCATGAGTCTATGCCGAACTCTTGTTTGACCTCGATAGCTGTGATGCCGCAGAGTCGGCAGACGTCACCGTCGACAGCGCACTGGAGGTCCCCGAGATGCTTGCCCTGGCGGGCTTTCTGACGATCGGCGTGTTCCTCGCCGGGGTGCTCTCGCGCCGCGTCTCGGTCCTGCTGGCGCTGACCGTCGTCCCGGTCGTCGCCGCGCTCGCCGTGGGCGCGGCCCCGCGGCTGGGCGAGCTGATCGGCAAGGGGCTCACCACCGTCGCCCCGGTCGCGATCATGATCACCTTCGCGGTCCTCTACTTCTGCCTGATGATCGACGCCGGCCTGTTCGACCCGGCCGTGCGGCGGATCCTGCGGTGGGCGGGCGGCGACCCGCTGAAGATCACGGTCGGGACCGCGGCGCTCACCGTGCTGGTCGCCCTCGACGGCGACGGCGCCTCGACGTTCCTGATCACGGTGTCCGCGCTGCTGCCGATCTACCAGCGGATGGGGATGCGCCGGCTGGTGCTCGCCGGGGTCGTCGCGCTCGGCGCCGGGGTGATGAACCTGGTGCCGTGGGGCGGGCCGACCGCGCGGGCGATGGCCGCGCTGAACGCCGACAGCGGCCGCATCTTCCTGCCGCTGCTGCCCGCGATGCTGGCCGGGATCGCGTGGGTGCTCGTCGCCGCGTGGCTGATCGGCCGCGCCGAGCGCAAGCGGATCGGGGTGCTCGACCTGGACGGCCCGGCCGCCGCCGTGGAACGCACGCGGGCCGAGCGTGTCCGGTACTGGGCCAACGTCGTGCTCACCCTCGCGCTGGTGGCCGCCCTGCTGGCCCAGGTGGCGAAGCTGGAGGTGCTGTTCGTCGGCGCGTTCGTGCTCGCACTGCTGATCAACCGTCCGAAGTGGAGCCAGCAGCAGGAGCTGTTCGAAAAGCACGGGCACAACGTGGTGCTGGTGACCACGATGATCTTCGCCGCCGGGGTGTTCACCGGGATCCTGTCCGGCACCGGGATGATCGAGGCGATGGCGCGGGCGCTGGTGAGCGTCGTGCCGGACTGGGCGGGCGGCGCGCTGCCGGCGCTGACCGCGTTGACCGGGATGCCGCTGAGCCTCGTGTTCACCCCGGACGCCTACTACTTCGGCGTGATGCCGGTGCTCGCCGAGACCAGCGCCGCGCTCGGCGGCGACCCGGCCGAGATCGCCCGCGCCGCGCTGCTCGGGCAGATGACCACCGGGTTCCCGCTCAGCCCGCTGACCGCGTCCACGTTCATCCTCGTCGGCATGGCGGGCGTGGACCTGGGCGAGCACCAGCGGTTCGCCTTCAAGTGGGCGTTCGGGACCACCGTCGTGATGACCGCCGTCGCCCTGGCCGTGGGCGCGATCTGAGGGAGAGCATGAACTGCGTACGGATCGGCGGGGGAGCCGGCTTCGCGGGGGACCGGTTCGAGCCCGCGGAAGCGCTCGCCCGCGACGGGGAGCTCGACGACCTCGTGCTGGAATGCCTGGCGGAGCGCACGATCGCGCTCGGCCAGCAGCGCAGGCTGGCCGACCCCGCGACGGGGTACGACCCGCGGCTGCTCGCCCGGTTCGAACGGCTGCTGCCCCTCTGCGCCGCGCGGGGCGTGCGGGTGATCACGAACATGGGCGCGGCGAACCCCCTTGCCGCCGGCCGCGTGACGGCGGAGCTGGTCGAGCGGCTCGGCCTCGGCCTGTCCGTCGCGGTGGTGACCGGGGACGACGTGCTCGACCGGATCGACCCGTCCGCCCCGGCGCTGGAAACCGGCCGCCCGCTGGCCGAGCACGGGGAACTCGTGTCCGCCAACGCCTATCTCGGCGCGGAGCAGATCATGCCGGCGCTGGAGACCGGTGCGGACGTGGTGCTCACCGGCCGCGTCGCCGATCCCTCGTTGTTCACCGCGCCACTGGCCCAGCGGCTCGGGTGGGACCTGCGCGATCCCGCGGCGATGGCCGCCGGGACCGTGGCCGGGCACCTGCTGGAGTGCGCCGGGCAGCTCACCGGCGGGTACTTCGCCGACCCCGGTCGCAAGGACGTGCCCGGGCTGGCCGAGCTGGGGTTCCCGTACGCCGACGTGACCGCCGACGGCGACGTGGAGGTGTCGAAACTGCCCGGCACCGGCGGTCTGGTGTCCCGCGCGACGGTGCGGGAGCAATTGCTGTACGAGGTCACCGACCCGACGGCCTACCTCACCCCGGACGTCACGCTCGACCTGCGCGAGGTGACCGTTGCCGAGACCGGGCCGGACCGGGTGGCGGTGTGCGGCGCGGTCGGGCGGGCGCGGCCGGAGAAGTTCAAGGTCAGCGTCGGCTACCGCGCCGGGTGGCGGGCCGAAGCCGGGATTTCCTACGCCGGACCGGGCGCCCGGGCGCGCGCCGAGCTGGCCGGTGAGGTGGTCCTGCGGCGGCTCGCGGGCACCCGCGTGCGGGCCGACGTGCTGGGGGCGGAGGGGTCGCCGGAGTGCCGGCTGCGGATCGCCGCGTCGGCCGCGGACCGGGCGTCGGCCGAGGTCGTGTGCCACGAGGTGGAGGCGCTCTACACGAACGGGCCGGCCGGGGGCGGAGGCGTCCGGACGGCCGTGACGGAGGTGATCGGGATCGTGTCCACGCTGATCGACCGGGACCGGGTCGAGCCCGCGGTGACCGTGATCGGAGTTCCGTCGTGCGGGTGATGTTGCACGAGGTTGCGCACTGCCGGGCCGGCGACAAGGGCGACACGTCGATCCTGTCGCTGTTCCCCTTCGACGACCGGCATTTCGCGGACCTGGAGCGTGAGGTGACGGCGGAGCGGGTGCGCGAACACCTCGCTGGTCAGGTGCGCGGCGAGGTGGCGCGTTACGTGCTGCCGAAGCTGTGCGCGCTGCAGTTCCGGTGCCGTCAGGCGCTCGACGGCGGGGTGACGACGTCGCTCGCGCTGGACACCCACGGCAAGGGGCTGAGTTCGCGTCTGCTGGCGATGGAGATCGAGTTGTCCGGCTAGCCTGGGTGGCGTGTCTGCGGACGACTGGGTCCTGCACGTGGACCTGGACCAGTTCATCGCGGCGGTCGAGGTCGCGCGGCACCCCGAGCTGCGCGGGAAACCGGTGGTGGTCGGCGGGAACGGGGACCCCTCCGAGCGGGCGGTCGTGGCGACCGCGTCGTACGAGGCGCGCGAGTTCGGGATCCAGTCCGGCATGCCGTTGCGGACGGCGGCGAAGCGGTGCCCGGACGCGGTCTTCCTGCCGGTCGACAAGGAGGCCTACGAAGAGGTCTCGGAGCGGGTGATGGCGACGCTGCGGGGCTTCCCGGTGGTCGTCGAGGTGATCGGGTGGGACGAGGCGTTCGTCGGCGCCCGGGTGGCGGACCCGGAGGCGCTGGCGGCGGACATCCGGGCGCGGGTGGCCGCGGAGACCGGGATGTCGTGCGCGGTCGGGATCGGGGACAACAAGGTGCGGGCCAAGATCGCGACCGGGTTCGCCAAGCCGGGCGGGATCTACCGGCTGACGCGGGCGAACTGGGTCGCGGTGATGGCTGACCGGCCGACCGACGCGCTGTGGGGGATCGGGCGCAAGACGGCGAAGAAGCTGGCGGAGGCCGGGCTGACCACGGTGCGGGACCTCGGCACGGCCGACCCGGACGAGCTGGCGAAGCGGTTCGGGCCGACGATGGGGCCGTGGTACCGGCTGCTCGCCCAGGGCGCGGGGGACACCGAGGTGACGGCGACGCCGTACCTGGCGAGGTCGCGGAGCCGGGAGACGACGTTCCAGACGGATCTGGACGACCGCGGCGCGGTGGACGCGCAGGTGTCGGCGCTGGCGGCGCGGGTGGCGGAGGACGTGGCGGGGGAGGGTCGCCCCGCGGTGCGGATCGGGGTGAAGGTGCGGTTCAAGCCGTTCCTCACCTACACGCGCAGCCTGACCCTGCCCGCGCCGACGAGCGATCCGGTGGAGATCGAGCGCGCGGCACTGTCGTTGTTGGACCGTTTCGAGTGGACCCGCCCGGTGCGCCTGCTGGGCGTACGAGCCGAGTTCAACCGCGACGAGTGAGGCCCGCCCCGGTTGTGTGGTTTCGGGGCGACGGCCGGGCGCGTGTGGTCCGTCAGCGCCGGGCGCGGTGGTAGGGGCGGCCGGCCCGCGACGAGCGAGGCCACTGCCCCGGGGCGACGGTCTGACCCTGCCGGCGCTGCGCGCCGCGCGCGGGGGCGTGGCCTGTCAGCGGCGGGCGCGGTGGTAGTGGCGGCGAGCCCGCTCGCGGTTGCCGCAGTCGGCGGAGCTGCACCAGCGGCGGGAGCCGTTGCGGCTGCGGTCCAGGAAGAGCCAGCCGCAGCCGTCGTCGGCGCAGCGGCGCAGCCGGGTCAGGTCCTCGAACTGCAGCAGCCGCCACGTCTCCAGCGCGAGCGCGTCGCGCAGGTCCCGCGTGCCGTGGAGCGGGATCCGCCACTCGAGCGGCACCACCGACACGACCTCCGCCCGCGCCAGCGCACCCACGATCAGCCGCCGCAACGGTTCGACGTCCCCGGGCTCCGCGCCGGTCGCCAGCGGCTCCAGCACCCGGTGGGCTGCCTCCCGGAGCTCGCGCACCTCAGCCACGCCACCGCCCGGCTCCAGCACCCGGTGGGCCGCTTCCCGGAGTTCGCGCACCTCGGCGACGCAACCGTCCCGGACCGTGCTGGGCGGCTCCGGCGCCTGGTGGGCCGCCTCCCGAAGCTCGCCCTCCTCGGCCACGTCACCGTCCGGGACCGTGCTGAGCGGCTCCAGCACCTGGTGGGCCGCCTCCCGCACCTCCGCCACGCCACCGTCCGGAGCCACCGTGAACCCCGCCGCCTCGGCCCAGCGCCGCAGCGCGTCGTCGTCCGGTAGCCGCTCCTCGCGGCGTGCCGGGTCCAGGCGCCACGCGACCGTGTTGACCAGGTCGAGCGCCACGTGACCGCCGACGAACATCTAACGAGCATAACCGGTGTTTGGCTGTTAGGTCCACGGGTAGCCGACGGGTATGCGACCTGCCTGGGGTGTCGCGACGGGGGCGCTCGCCGTCTCCGCGTCGGCCGTGCTGATCGAGCTGTCCGGGACGGCGCCGGGCACCGCCTCGTTCTACCGGTGCCTGTTCGCGCTGGCCCCGCTGGCGGTGCTCGCCCGCGCCGAACACGGCGGCGCGCTCGGCCGATCCGAGCGGGTGCGCGCGGTCCTGGCGGGCGCGTTGTTCGCCGGGGACAGTCTACTGTGGACACAGGCGATCGGCGAGATCGGGGCCGGGCTTTCCACCGTGCTGGTCAACCTGCAGGTCGTGCTCGTGCCGGTGATCGCCTGGGCAGCCGACCGGGAGCCGGTGTCCCGCCGCTACTTCGCGGCGGTCGCGCTGGTGCTGCCGGGGGTGGTGCTCGCCGCGGGCGTGACCGGCGGCCCGGCGTCGGTGGCCGGGACGATCCACGCGTCGCTGGCCGCCCTGTGCTACTCGGGCTTCCTGTACCTGCTGCGCCGCGGCGGGCAGGACGGGCGGACCCGGCGGTCCTACCTCGTCGTCACCGCCTCCGCCGCGGTCGTGTCGCTGGCCGCCGGG
This sequence comes from Amycolatopsis sp. NPDC006125, assembly GCF_040614195.1. Taxonomy (NCBI): domain Bacteria; kingdom Bacillati; phylum Actinomycetota; class Actinomycetes; order Pseudonocardiales; family Pseudonocardiaceae; genus Amycolatopsis; species Amycolatopsis sp. NPDC006125. Next base: position 18,541 of record NZ_JBEXTZ010000086.1, on the reverse strand, counting down.
TTCCTCGGCTACGGGCTCGACATGACGCCGGGGTGGGCCGCGATCGGCTGGCTGGTGGTCGTCGCGGTGTGCGGGCAGGTCGTCGGCTGGCTCCTGGTCGCGACCAACACACCGCGGCTGCCCAGCGCGGTCGGGGCGGTGCTGCTCCTGCTCACCCCGGTGGGCGCGGTCGTGCTGGGCGCACTGGTGCTGGGGGAACGGCTGTCGCCACCGCAGCTGCTCGGCTGCGCCATGGTTCTGGCCGGTGCGGTACTGGCCGCTAGATCACCAGCAGCGTCTTCCCCTTGGCGCAGCGGGACTCCAGCGCGCGGTGCGCGTCCGCGGCGCGACTCAGCGGGAAGGTCTGCCCGATGACCGTGCGCACCGCGCCGCGGGCGGCCAGGCGCAGCATCCGTTCGGTGCGGGCGCGGCGGCCGGGCTCGTACTCCCGCAACTGCTCCAGGCCATAGGCCGTCACGTCCGGCCGCACCTCGTCCACCGCGACCGGCGCGCCGCCGGCCCACCCGTAGTTCGAGTACCGCCCGCCCGTCACGACCAGCTTGGCCGCCGCCCGGCCCAGGTCGCCGCCCACCCCGTCGAACGCCACGTCCACCGGCCCCACCTCGTCGGTCCAGCCGGGCTCGCTGTAGTCGGCCACCGCGTCCGCGCCCAGCGCGCGCACCATCTCCAGCTTCTCCGCGCCCCGCGCCGCGCCGATCACGTGCGCTCCCGCCGCGTGCGCGAGCTGCACCAGCAGGGTGCCCAGCCCGCCCGCGGCAGGCTGCACCAGCACTCGCTCACCGCGCCGCACCGCGGCCCGTTCGAACACCGCCAGCGCGGTGGATCCGTCGTGCAGCAACGCCACCGCCTCCCGCAACCCCACGCCCGGCGGGATGCGGATCAGCTGCCCGGGCGTGGCCGGCACCTGTTCGGCGTACGCGCCCTGGACGTCGGCCAGCACCCACTCGCCGCACCACGACGGGTCCGTCCCCGCGCCGATCTCCGTGACCTGTCCGGCGGCGCCCGCGCCGGGCACGTACGGCGGCGTCACCGGGAACAGGTGCCCGGCCTCGCCGCGGCGGATCACCGTGTCGATCCACAGCACGCCGGCCACCTTCACCTCGACCACGACCTGCCCGGGCCCCGGATGCGGGTCCGGCACCCGCTTCACCCGCAGCACTTCGGGGCCGCCGAACCGCACCGCCTCGATCACGCGCATGGGGCCAGGCTGCAACCTCCACCACGCTGGAGGTCAAGCGTGAGTAGCGTGGGCGGCATGGCGGACGAGATCGTGGTCGGGGTGGACGGTTCGGCGGCGGCGCTGGACGCCGTCCGGTGGGCGGCGGGCGAGGCTGCGTTGCGGAAGCTGGCGCTGCGCCTGGTCTACGCGGCCGACGTCACCGGTGGCCGGTTCGACGGCGGGCTGCCGGTGCCACAGAGCTTCTTCGACGAGCTGCAGCGCGCCGGGCAGCAGCTGCTGGCGGACGCGGCGGCCGTCGCGGGCGAGGTGCCAGTGTCGTCGGAGATGCCGCTGGAGCCGGCGGTGCCCCTGCTGCTGGAGCGCTCCCGGACGGCGCGGATGGTCGTGCTCGGCTCGTCCGGGCGGGGCGGGTTCACCGGGATGCTGGCCGGGTCGACGGCCGTGTCGGTCAGCGCGCACGCGTCGTGCCCGGTCGCGGTGGTCCGGGGCCGCCCGGACGCGGCCGGCCCGGTGGTCGTGGGCGTCGACGGCAGCCCGACCAGCGAGGAAGCGCTGAAGGTGGCGTTCGACGAGGCCGCGTGGCGGGAGGTGCCGCTGGTGGCGATCCACGCCTGGAGCGACGCCGACTACGGTGTCCCGCTGCCCGCCCCGGACCTCGACTGGGCCGAGGTGGAGCGCGAACAGCAGCGGCTGCTGGCCGAACGCCTGGCGGGAAGGCAGGAGCGCTACCCGGACGTGCGCGTGGAGCGGGTCGTGGTGCGGGACCGCCCGCGGGACGAGCTGCTGGCCCGCAGCCGGGACGCTCAGCTGGTCGTCGTGGGCAGCCGCGGCCGCGGCGGGTTCCGGGGACTGGTGCTCGGATCGACGAGCCAGGCGCTCATCCACCACGCCGACTGTCCCGTGCTGGTCGTGCGGCCGCAGACCGGCTGAGCGCGCAGGTCGCGCGAGGAGCGGATAGCCGGGTCGCTCGGTCGGGCAGCTGGGCGGGCTGCACACTCAGGCCCCGCTGCGGTGGCCGAGTTCGGGAGGCGGTGCGGCCCGGCGGCGGGTGCGCCCCCGCAGGCCGCGCAGGGAGCCGGGGGTAGGGCCAGCCCCACCGGGGATTCGGTGGTCGGCACCGCTGACCGGCGCCCCGATCCGCGATGGGATCTAACCCATGACAACGCCTCTGGAAACCGCCGTCGCCGGCAGGCTTCGGCCGCACGGGGAGCCGGCCGTGGAGCTTCGGGCCGTTTCCCGCACCTACGCCGCCGGCCAGCACGAGGTCCGCGCGCTCGACGGGGTCAGCGTCGCCTTCCCCGCCGGGTCCTGGACCGCCGTCATGGGGCCCTCCGGCTCCGGCAAGTCGACCCTCCTGCACTGCGCCGCCGGCCTGGAACGCGTCACCACCGGGCAGGTCCTCCTCGGCGGCGAGGACATCACCACCGCCGACGACGCCCACCTCACCGCGCTCCGCCGCAGCGAGATCGGCTTCGTCTTCCAGAGCTTCAACCTCATCGGCTCGCTCACCGCCGAGCAGAACGTCGCGCTCCCGCTCAAGCTCGCCGGCACCCGGCCGTCCACGAAGGACGTTCGCGCCGTGCTCGCCGCCGTCGGGCTCGACGACCGCCGCCGTCACCGGCCCCGCGAACTGTCCGGCGGCCAGCAGCAGCGCGTCGCGATCGCCAGGGCCATGGTCACCCGCCCGCGCGTCCTCTTCGCCGACGAACCCACCGGCGCCCTCGACTCCGCCGCGGCCCGCAAGGTCCTCGGCCTGCTGCGCGACCTCGTCACCGCGGGCCAGAGCATCGTCATGGTCACCCACGACCCGGCCGCCGCGGCCAGCGCCGACTCCGTGGTGTTCCTCCGCGACGGCCGCGTCGTCGACCACGCCGTCACCCCGACCGCCCGTGAGGTCGCCGACCGCCTCGCCAGGCTGGAGGCCTGACCGTGTTGCGACTGTCCTGGAACACCTTCACCGACCGCTGGACGCTGTTCCTCGGCGCCATCCTCACCGTCTGCCTCGGCGTCGCGCTCGTCCAGTCGTCCCTGCTGATCCTCGTCTCCGCGGCGACCGCGGGCGGCGAGGTCGTCGAGGCGGTCACCCTGCTCGGCCTGACCCTGGGCATCTCGGCGTTCCTCGCGGTGTTCATCGTCAGCTCCACCTTCGCCTTCACCGTCGCCCAGCGCCGCCGCGACCTGGCGCTGCTGCGGCTCGTCGGCGGCGGGCGCGGCCAGGTCCGCCGCCTGCTGCTGTCCGAGGCCGTGCTGCTGGGCGTGCTCGGCACCGCCTTCGGCGTCCCGCTCGGCCTGCTGGTGATGCGGATCCAGACCTGGCTGCTGCGCGAACTCGGCTTCGTCCCGTCCGCGTTCACCCCGCGCTGGCAGGACTGGATCCTCGGCGTGTCCGCCGGCATCGGGCTCGGTGTCGCGGTCGCCGGGGTGCTCGCCGCGTCCCGCCGCGCCGCGAAGGTGCGCCCGCTGGAGGCCCTGCGCGAGACCGGCGCGGCGGCCCGAGTCATGACCGGCGCCCGCTGGTTCTTCGGCGTGCTGTTCCTGGCCGGGGCGGTCGCCATGGCGATCGTGTCCGCGTTCGCCCCGCCCGAGGGCGCCATCGCGTTGTCGATCAACACCGCACTCGCCGCCGCGGTCGCCCTGACCGCGCTGAGCCCGCTGGTCGTGCCCGCGGCGGGGCGCATCGCCGGGCTGGTCCGGCGCGGGCCCTTGGGACGGCTCGCCGAGGCGAACCTGCGCGACGGCGTCCGCCGCAGCGCCTCCACCGCCGCGCCGCTGATCGTGCTCGTCGCGCTGCTGGTCGCCCAGGCTGGCACGCTCGCCACCATCGGCAAGGGCGCCGAAATCGAGGAGCGCGCCGACATCCGCGGCGACCTCGCGGTGACCACCACCGGACCGTCCGATCTGGACGTTCCCGGCGTCGCCGCGGTGTCCCCGCAGACCCGGGTGCCGGTTTCGGTCGTCACCTACAGCGACGACGACACCGACACCGAACAGGGCTACGCCGCCGCGATCGACCCCGCCGCCTACGCCGCGACCCACGTGCGCGGCCCGGAACAGGGATCGCTCGCCGACCTGACGGGGCCGACCATCGCCGTCGCCTCCGGGTTCCAGCCGGTCGGCAGCACCGTCACCGCCCGGATCGGCGACAGCGAGCTGGACCTGCGGGTCGTGGCCGTGCTGCCGGCGACCCTCGGCGGCGGCGCGGACTTCCTGCTGCCGCGCGAGATCGTGCCCGCCGCGGTGCTGGCCGCCGCGCCCACCGAATCCATCGTGCGGCTGGCGCCCGGCGCGGACGCGAGCGCGCTCGCCGGCCGCGGCGAAGTGACCACAGTGGACGACTGGATCGCCGCCAACAGCGCGGAGCAGCAGGACACCAGCACCGGCATCATGACCGTGATCATGGGCCTGTCCGGGCTGTACGCGCTGATCGCGGTGGTCAACGCCGTGGTCATCGCCGCCGCCGACCGGCGCCGCGAGTTCGCCGTGGCCAGGGTGACCGGCCTGACCCGCGCGCAGGTGGTGCGGTCCGCGGTGCTGGAGTCCGGCGCGGTCACCGGCATCGGACTGGTGCTGGGCGGCCTCGCCGCGACCACGACCCTGATCGGGATCTCCGCCGCGGCGGGCCGGATCGCCGGGCAGAGCGTCCTGGTGGTGCCGTGGGCGCTGATCGCGGTCGTGGTGCTGGGGGCGTTCGCGGTGGTCGGCGCGACCAGCGCGTGGACAGCGCTGTCTGCGACCCGGCCCAACCCGGTGTCGCTCACCGGCGCGGCGGAGTGAGGTGCAGCCGCATCGGCAGCGACCGCCAGGCACGCAACGTGTTGTTCAGGTGGCGGGTGCCCGGGCCGAGCAGTTCGAACCGGCGCACCCGCTTCGCCAGCGCGGTCAGCAGCGCCTCGGCCTCCAGCCGGGCGACGTGCTGGCCGACGCACTGGTGCAGGCCCATCCCGAACCCGACGTGGCCGGACGGGTCGCGGCCGAGGTCGAAGACGTCCGGATCGGCCCAGCGGCGTGGATCCCGGTTCGCCGCGCCGAGGAACATCAGGATCTTGTGCCCGGCCGGGATGGTCACGTCCGCGACCCGGGTGTCCCTGGTGGCCGTGCGGAAGAACGTCTGCACCGGCGACTGCCAGCGCACCGCCTCGTCGAAGGCGGCGCGGGCCAGCCGGGGTTCCGCGCGCAGCCGGTCCCACTGGCCCGGGTGCGTGGCGAACGCGTAGAGCACCGCGGCCAGCCCGTGCACCGTCGTGTCCACCCCGGCCGTGAGCAGCGACCGGACCACCAGCGGCGCCTGCTCGTGGGTGATCTCGCCGCGGTCGGCGGCCGCCCAGATCGCCGCGCCGAACCCGTCGCCGGTGAGCCGGTCGCGGGCGCACTGCTCGTTCACCCACCCCGACCACCGCGGCATGTCTGGCGCCAGCGCGGTGACCAGCTCGTTGCGCGGGCCGAACGCGTTGAAGGCGAAATTGCCGTAGGGCAACAGGTTCTCGCGCCCCGCGCGGCCGATCCCGACCGCGTCCGGGAACACCCGCAGCGGGAACGCCTCGGCGAGCGCGGGGACGACGTCGAGCTCGGTGTCCAGCACGCGCTCGACCAGGTCCTCGGCCGCGGCGAACCAGTCCTCGCGCAGCTTCCGTAACGCGCGCGGGCCGAGGATGCCGGACAGCACCCGGCGCGGGGCGTCGTGGCGCGGCGGGTCCGCCTCGAGCAGCAGGCTCGGCGGCCGCCACGGCTCCTCGACGTGGAAGTTGGCCAGCCCGACCCCCGCGGCGGAGGAGAAGTCCTGCCAGTTCGTCAGCGCGGCGTGCACGTGCTCGTAGCGGGCGAGGGCGTAAACGTCGTAGCGGCTCAGGCGCACGACCGGGCCGGCGTCACGCAACTTGGCGTGCAGGGGTTCCGGTTCGGCCAGGACCTCGGGCGCGAACGGGTCGGTGTCGTCGGTGATCACGAATTCTCCTCAGGTCACAGGTCGAGGACGAGGCGGTCGGTGCACGAGCGGGACACGCACACGAACATGACCTCGCCCGCGGCGCGCTCGTGGTCGGCGAGGATCGAGTCGCGGTGGTCCGGAACTCCGGCCAGGACACCGGTTTCGCAGGTGCCGCAGGTGCCCTGCCGGCACGAGGACAGCACGTCCACGCCCGCGCCGCGCACCGCTTCCAGCACCGAGGTCCCCGGCGTGACGGTGACGGTCGCCCCGGTCCGCCGCAGCTCGACCTCGAACGGCTCGTCCCGCGCCGGCGCCTGCTCGCGTGCCGTGAAGCGCTCGACGTGCAGCGAGAACGGCGGCCAGTCGCGGCACGCGGATTCGACGGCGGCCAGCAGGGGAGCGGGCCCGCAGCAGTAGACCTTCGTGGCCGGGCGCGGCGTGCCGAGCCAGGACGCCAGGTCGAGCAGGCCGTGTTCGTCCTCGGGCACCAGGTGGACGCGGTCGCCGTAGGAGGCGAGCTCGTCGGTGAAGGCCATCGACGCTCTACGGCGGCCGCCGTAGAGCAGGGTCCACTCGGCGCCGAGCAGGTCCGCCTGGTGGATCATCGGCAGCAGCGGGGTGATCCCGATGCCGCCCGCGACGAACAGGTAGCCGTCGCTGGGCACGAGCGGGAAGTTGTTGCGTGGCCCGCCCACCCCGACGCGATCGCCGACGCGCAGGTGGTCGTGCACGTAAGCCGAGCCGCCGCGTCCCCGCGGTTCGCGCAGCACGCCGATGCGGTAGCGGTGCGCGTCCCACCGGTCGCCGCACAGCGAGTACTGCCGGGTCAGCCCGTTCGGCAGCACGAGGTCGATGTGCGCGCCGGGGGTCCACTCCGGCAGCCGTCCGCCGTCCGGACGGGACAGGGTCAGCGCCAGCACCCCCTCGGCGCGTTCTTCGCGGGCGGTGACCTCCAGGGTCACGACTTGGCTCACCGGACGCCTCCTTGCGCTGGGTTGCTGGCACGCAGGATGCGATTTCGCGACGACGGGCGGCGACCGGGTTCTCAATGAATGAGAGGCGAGGGCGGCAGCGAGCGGGTGATGCCGCGCGCGGCGGCCATCAGGATGCCGGTGACCGCCCTGCTCTCGGCCGTGTTGGGCACGATGACCGACAGCGCCGCGACGACGGCGCCGCGGGCGTCCTTGACCGGCACCGCGACGCCGAGCGCTTCCTCGTGGATGTGGCCCGGGCACCAGGCGAAACCCTGCTTGCGGATGTCGGCGAGCGTGCTCCGCAGGCGGTCCGGGGTGGTGATCGTGTTCGCGGTGTAGGCCCGCATCGGCCCGGCGAGCACGCGGTCGCGCAGGTCGGCGGGCCCGTGGGCGAGCAGGACGAGCCCGGAGGAGGACGCGTGCATCGGCAGCCGCCCGGCGATGCGGGTGTAGTTGATGACCGCCTTCGGGGCGGAGAGGCGCTCCAGGAAGATCACCTCGTCGCCGTCGCGGACCCCGAGCTGCACGTGGTGCCCGACGACCGCGTGGACGTCCTCCATGAACGGCATGGCCGCGTCGCGCAGCGTGGCCGTGGGGGAGGCGCGCAGGGCCAGCTCCCACATCCGCACGCCGATCCGCACCCGCCGGTCGTCGTCGCGTGTGAGCAGGCCGTGGCCGGTGAGCTCGGCGACCAGGCGGGACGCGGTCGCCAGGTGCAGCCCGGTCCGCCGGGCGATTTCGGAGACCTGCAGGACCGGCTCCTCCGGCGTGAACGCCTCGAAGATCCGCACCGCGCGGGAGAGGACGGATTCACCGGTCGGCTGCCTGGGCACGGCCCGAGTGTGTCACGGATCCGCGCGAGCCCGGCCCACCTGCCGGGACGCGATTGACCGGCCCCGGCCGTCGTGGCTTGCTGGGATCATGACGCAGTCCCTCACCCGGGTCGACCGGCCGGACGGCGCGGTCGAGCTGCACATCGTGGTCCACGGCGATCCGGACCGCATCGGCGCGGTGATCGGCGAAGCGCTCGGCGCGCTGGAACCCGCGCCGGAACCGGCACTGCGCATCGACACCACGTCGCGCCGGGTCCGCTCGCACGGCGCCGAGATCGAGCTGACCCGGCTCGAATACGAGCTGCTGCTGTTCCTGGCGCGCCGCCCCGGCCGGGTCTTCGACCGCGCGGCACTCACCGAGCACGTGTGGCGCCTGCCCGGACCGAGCCGTGGCCGCACGATCGACGTGCACGTGCGCAAGCTGCGCAGCAAGATCGACCGGTTTTCGATCACCACCGTGCGCGGCGTCGGCTACCGGTTCGACGGCCGCGCCGACATCACCTGAGGACGCGCCCCACCTCCGGCGGCGGCGCCTTGAACTCCAGCCACCGGCTGTCCGTCACCGCGGCGACCGTGTGCCGCACCCCGCGCGGGTGCACCAGCGTGTCCCCGGCGCCGAGCCGCGCCTGCCGCCCGTCCACCGAGCCGGTCAGCTCACCGGACAGCACGTAGATGAAGCTGTCGTGGTCGTGGAAGTGCTCGGGCGAAGCCACCCCGGCGGGGTATTCCAGTTCGAGCAGCAGCCCGCGCTCGGTGTTCTGCAGGACGCGGAAGCGGCCGGAACCGCCGAGGAGCGGGAGTCCCTCGACGGAGGTCAGTGGCTGGAAGTCGGTCACCGGGGCAGCCTGACCGCCGATCGGCTGTCCTGTCAACGTTTCCCCAAGTGGTGAAAGAAACTCCGGCCTGCTCAGCGGAACCGGTTCCGCGATCCGGGAGCACGTTGACCCACCCGATCGTGGGAGGAAGCATTTTCGGTGAAACCCCCGAAAAAATGGGAGAAGATCCGTGTCGCTTTCCGCAACGGACGTTCTCGCGCGCCCGGAGGAGGCAACCGGGACGCGGCCGCGTCCGGCCCGGAGACGCCGCCTGCCCGACCTGCGCCGCTGGATCAGTCCACTCGCGCTGCTCGCCCTGTGGCAGCTCGCGTCCTCGACGGGCGCGCTGTCCCCGGACAAACTGAGTTCACCGTGGACGGTCCTGCAGGCCGGTGTCGAGACCGCGCGGTCCGGCGAGCTGGGCGAGGCGTTCGCCGTGTCGATCGTGCGCGTCGGCCTCGGCTTCGCGATCGGCGCCGGCGTCGCGCTGGTGCTGGGCGTGGTCGCCGGCCTGTCCCGCTGGGGCGGGGTGCTCATCGACCCGCCCGTGCAGATGCTGCGCACCCTGCCGTTCCTGGGCCTGATCCCGCTGTTCATCCTGTGGTTCGGCATCGGCGAGGAACCGAAGATCGTCCTGGTCGCGCTGGGTGTCGCGTTCCCGCTCTACCTCAACATCTACTCCGGCATCCGCAACGTCGACGACCACCTCGTCGAGGCCACCACCGCGCTCGGCTACACCCGCTGGGAGCGGCTGGTCCACGTGGTGCTGCCGTCCGCGGTGCCGCAGACGCTGGTGGGGTTGCGGCAGGCGCTGGGCGTGGCGTGGCTCGCGCTGATCGTCGGCGAGACCGTGAACGCCGACGCGGGTCTGGGCTACCTCATCAACAACGCGCGCGAGTTCCTGCGCACCGACGTGATCGTGGTCGGCCTGATCGTCTACGCCGCGCTCGGCCTGATCACCGACGCGCTGGTCCGCCTGATCGAACGGAGGGCGCTGCGGTGGCGCGGGAACTGATCGCCAGGGTGCACGGCCTGACCAAGCGCTTCGGCGAGCGCGCCGTGCTGTCCGATGTGGACCTCGAGATCGGGCGCGGCGAGTTCGTCGCCCTGCTCGGCCGCAGCGGCTCGGGCAAGTCGACGCTGCTGCGGATCCTCGCCGGGCTGGACACCGCCATCGAGGGCGAGGCCAGGGTCGAGGGCGCGGTGTCCGTGGCGTTCCAGCAACCGCGGCTGCTGCCGTGGCGGCGGGTGTGGCGCAACGTCGTCCTCGGCCTGCGCGACCGCGGCCGCGACCGGGCGCTGGCCGAGCGCGCGCTGGCCGAGGTGCGCCTCGCCGACCACGCCGACGCCTGGCCGCGCACCCTGTCCGGCGGTGAGGCGCAACGGGTCTCGCTCGCCAGGGCGCTGGTGCGGGAACCGGACCTGCTGCTGCTCGACGAGCCGTTCGGCGCGCTGGACGCGCTGACCCGGCTGGCGATGCACCGGCTCGTCGAGGACCTGTGGCGCGAGCACCGGCCGGGCGTGCTGCTCGTGACCCACGACGTGGACGAGGCGTTGCTGCTCGCCGACCGCGTCCTCGTGCTGGGGGAGGGGCGGATCATCGCCGAGCACGTCCTGGACCACCCGCGGCCCCGCGCCGTGTCCGACCACATCGACGTTCGCGCCAGGGTGCTGGCCGATCTGGGAGTGACCGACCATGCGATTGCCTAGAGTCCTCGCCGCCGTCACCGCACTCGCGCTGACACTCACCGCGTGCGGCGGGGCGAGCGAGCCGTCGTCGAGCCCGTCCGTGCCGCCGCCGGTCAGCGCGGCCGACCTGGCGAAGGTGACGTTGAAGGTGGGCGACCAGAAGGGTGGTTCGCAGGCCCAGCTCAAGGCTGCCGGCCTGCTGAGCGACCTGCCGTACAAGATCGAGTGGTCCACCTTCACCTCCGGCCCGCCGCTGCTGGAGGCCGCCTCCGCCGGCGCCATCGACATCGGCGGCGTCGGCAACACGCCGCCGATCTTCGCCGCGGCCGCGAAGGCGAAGATCTCGATCGTCAGCTCCGCGCAGGGCAACGTCGCCAGCGACGCCCTGCTGGTGACCGCCGATTCGCCCCTGCGGACCGTCGCCGACCTCAAGGGCAAGACCATCGGCGTGGCCAAGGGCAGCTCGGCGCACGGCCAGATCCTGCTGACCCTGGCCAGGAACGGACTGTCCACGAAGGACGTCAAGCTGTCCTTCCTGCAGCCGGCCGACGCCTACGGCGCGTTCACCCAGCGCCAGATCGACGCGTGGGCGGTGTGGGACCCCTACACCTCGCAGGCCAAGCTGGAGGCGAACGCCCGGGTACTGGCCGACGGCACCGGGGTCGCCAACGGCTACACCTTCCAGGTCGCCGGGCACAACGCGCTGTCCGACGCGGGCAAGAACGCCGCGATCCGCGACTACGTCGTGCGGATCGCCAAGGCCCAGCAGTGGGCCGACACCCACCGCGAGCAGTGGGCCCAGGCCTGGTCCGCGGAGACCGGGCTGAAGCCGGAGGTCACGCTCGCCGCCGTGGAGAACGGCCCGGACCTGCCCGTGCCGCTGGACGACAAGGTGATCGCCTCCGAGCAGGAGCTCGCCGACGCGTTCGCCGACGACAAGGTGCTGCCCGGCAAGATCGACTTCGCGGGGTTCACCGATACCCGGTTCGCCGCCGACCTGGCCGCAGCGAGGGGATGACGATGACGATCACACCGCACTGGTTCCTGCCCACCACCGGCGACGGCCGGACCATCGTGGAACGGTTCCACGCCAACCGGTCCCTCGGGCCGGTCGCGCAGCGCGAACCCACCATCGACTACCTGGCGCAGGTCGCCCGCGCCGCCGAGCAGCTCGGCTTCGAGGGCGTCCTCACCCCGACCGGCACCTGGTGCGAGGACGCCTGGCTGAGCACGGCGGCGCTGATCCGCGAGACCAAGCGGCTCAAGTACCTCGTCGCGTTCCGCCCCGGCGTCATCTCGCCGACCCTGGCCGCCCAGATGGCCGCCACCTACCAGCGGATCTCCGGGGGGCGGCTGCTGCTCAACATCGTCACCGGCGGCGATTCGATCGAGCAGAAGCGGTTCGGCGACTTCCACGACCACGACCAGCGCTACGCCCGCACCGACGAGTTCCTCACGATCGCCCGCGGGGTGTGGAGCGGCGAGCCGTTCGACTTCACCGGCGAGCACCTCTCGGTCGAGGGCGCGACGGTGCTCGCCCCGCCGGACCCGGTGCCGCCGCTGTACTTCGGCGGCTCGTCCCCGGCCGCGCTGCCGGTCGCGGCCCGGCACGCCGACGTCTACCTGACCTGGGGCGAGCCGCCCGCCCAGGTCGCGGACAAGATCCGGCGCGTGCGGGAGCTGGCCGAGGCGCAGGGGCGGACGATCCGGTTCGGCATCCGGCTGCACACCCTGTCCCGGGACAGCTCGGCCGAGGCGTGGGCGGAGGCGCAGAAGCTGCTGGACGCGCTGAGCCCGGAGCAGGTGGCGAAGGCGCAGGCGCAGCTGGCCGCCAGCGAGTCCGAGGGGCAGCGGCGGATGGTCGCCCTGCACGGCGGCGGCCTGGATCGCGGCGTGCGCGGGCTGGAGATCCACCCGAACCTGTGGGCCGGCATCGGCCTGGTCCGCGGCGGCGCGGGCACGGCGCTGGTGGGCAGCCACGGCGAGGTCGCCGACCTCATCGAGGAGTACCACTCGCTGGGCATCGAGGAGTTCGTGTTGTCCGGGTACCCGCACCTGGAGGAGGCGTACTGGTTCGCCGAGGGCGTGCTGCCCGAGCTGGCGCACCGCGGCCTGCTGCGCGGCACCCGCGACCAGCGGAGCACCCTGCGGGAGGAGCGGCACGTCGCAGCTCAGTGAATTCAGGGCCGCTCGGTAAAACCAGGTGAGCCGATCCCCTCCACCCGGCAGGATGGCCCGGGTGGAGGGGATCGACGCGCTCGCTGACGACACCGGGTTCTCCGGGGTCGTCCGGGTGGACTCCGGTGGCCGCACGTTCGCCAAGGCCTACGGCTTCGCCCACCGCGGGCTACGCGTGCCCAACACGGTCGGCACCCGGTTCGCCCTGGCCAGCGGCACCAAGGGCCTCACCGCGCTCACCGTCGCCGCGCTGGCCGAGCGCGGTGTGCTCGGCCTGGACACCACGGCCCGGTCGCTGCTCGGCGACGACCTGCCGTTGATCGGCGACGAGGTCACCGTCGAACACCTCCTCGCCCACCGCTCGGGCATCGGCGACTACTGCGACGAGGACGTCGACCGGCCGATCACCGACCACATCCTGTCCGTGCCGGTGCACGAGCTGGCCGCCACCGAGGACTACCTGCGCGTCCTGGACGGGCATCCGCCGAAGTTCCCGCCGGGGCAGCGGTTCTCCTACTGCAACAGCGGTTACGTGGTGCTCGCCCTCCTCGCGGAGCGGGCCGCGGGCCGCCCGTTCGCCGGCCTGGTGCACGACCTGGTGTGCGTGCCCGCCGGGATGACGGACACGGCGTTCCTCCGCTCCGACGAGCCCGCGGCCGGGGTCGCCCTCGGCTACGTCGGCGAGCGGCGGACCAACGTGTTCCACCTGCCCGTGCTCGGCAGCGGCGACGGCGGGATCTACTCCACCGCCGCCGACGTGCACGCGTTCTGGACGGCGTTGTCCGCCGGGCGGATCGTGCCGCTGTCGCGGGTGCGCCGGCTGACCGCGCCCCGCAGCGACGTCCCGGAGGAGGGCCTGCGGTACGGGCTCGGGTTCTGGCTCGACGGCGACGCGATCCGGCTGGAGGGCTACGACGCCGGCGTGTCGTTCCGGACCGTCCACAGTGGCGCGACGACCTGGACGGTGCTGTCCAACACCTCCGACGGCGCGTGGCCGGTCGCGCGCCGGGTCGCCGAGCTCACCGCGTGACCAGCGCCCGCAGGAAGAACGCCAGGTTCGCCGGACGCTCCGCCAGGCGGCGCACGAAGTAGCCGTACCACTCGTCGCCGTAGGGCAGGTAGACGCGCACCGCGTGATCGCGCGCGAGCCGCCGCTGCTCGGCGTCCCGGACGCCGTACAGCATCTGGAACTCCCAGTCCGGACGGTCCTTCCCCAGTTCCGCGGCGATCGCGATCATCCGCGGGTCGTGGGTGGCGACCATCGGGTGCCCGGCGCCGTCCATCAGCACCCGCAGGCAGCGCACGTAGGACCGGTCCACTTCGGACTTGTGTTGATATGCGACGGAGGCGGGCTCGGCGTACGCGCCCTTGCACAGCCGGACCCGCGAGCCCGCGTACGCCAGGTCCCGGCAGTCCTGCTCGGTGCGCCGCAGGTAGGCCTGCAGGACCGCGCCGACCCACGGGAAGTCCGCACGCAGCTCCCGCAGCACGCCGAGGGTGGCGTCGGTCGTGGTGTGGTCCTCCATGTCCAGCGTGACCGTGGTGCCCGCGGCGGCCGCGGCCGCACAGATGCGGCGCGCGTTGTCCAGGGCGACGCGGTCGCCGTCGGGCAGGCGCAGCCCGACGGCGGACAGCTTCACCGACACCTCGGCGTCCGGTGCGAGACCGTGGTCGGCCAGCAGCGTCAGCAGTTCGGCGTACGCCTTCACCGTGGCGGCGGCCATCGACGGGTCGGTGGTGTCCTCGCCGAGGTGGTCGAGCGTGACCGCCCGGCCGCTGCCGATCAGGTTGGCGGTCACGGCGAGTGCGTCGTCCACAGTGGACCCCGCGACGAACCGGTGGACCACCGGGCGGGTCAGCGGGGTCCGCTCGACGAGGGACCGGCAGGCCGGCGACCCGGCCGCGGCGAGCAGTGCGGTGCGCAGCACGGCGGTCCTCCTCAGCCCTGGTGCGGGTAGCCGACGGTGGTCGGCGGCACGAAGGTCTCCTTGATCGAGCGCGGGCTCACCCAGCGGAGCAGGTTGTGGATCGACCCGGCCTTGTCGTTGGTGCCCGACGCCCGCCCGCCGCCGAAGGGCTGCTGCCCGACGACCGCGCCGGTCGGCTTGTCGTTGACGTAGAAGTTGCCCGCGGCGAACCGCAGTTCCTCGGTGGCGTGGGCGATCGCGGCCCGGTCGGTCGCGATGATCGACCCGGTCAGCCCGTACGGCGCGACGCCTTCCAGCTGGCGCAGCACGGTGTCGTAGGCGGCGTCGTCGTAGACGTGCACCGCGAGCACCGGCCCGAAGTACTCGGTGGTGAACACCTCGTGCTCCGGGTGGTCCGAGGCGAGCACGGTCGGGCGCACGAAGAAGCCCTCGCTGTCGTCGGCGGTGCCACCGGCGAGGACCTCCAGCCGGTCGTCGGCGCGGGCGCGGTCCAGCACCCCGGCCAGCCGGTCGAACGCGCGCCGGTCGATCACCGCGCCGAGGAAGTTGCGCAGGTCCGTGACGTCGCCCATGGGCAGCGACTCGACCTCGGACAGGAAGTCGTCCCGCATCCGCGTCCACAGCGACCGCGGGACGTACGCCCGCGAGGCGGCGGAGCACTTCTGGCCCTGGTACTCGAACGCGCCGCGGACCAGCGCGGTGCGCAGCACGTCGGTATCGGCCGACGGGTGGGCGAGCACGAAGTCCTTGCCGCCGGTCTCGCCGACGATCCGCGGGTAGGTGCGGTAGTTCGCGATGTTCGCGCCGACCTGCGACCACAGGTGCTGGAAGGTCCGGGTGGAGCCGGTGAAGTGGATGCCGGCGAGATCGGGCGAAGCCAGCGCGACCTCGGAGACCGCCAGGCCGTCACCGGGCAGCAGGTTGATCACGCCCGGCGGCAGGCCGGCTTCCTCCAGCAGCCGCATCGTCAGGTGCGCGGCGAAGGTCTGGGTGGGGGAGGGCTTCCACAGCACGACGTTGCCCATCAGCGCGGGCGCGGTGGGCAGGTTGCCCGCGATCGCGGTGAAGTTGAACGGGGTGATCGCGTAGACGAACCCCTCCAGCGGCCGGTGGTCGGTGCGGTTCCAGACGCCGGGGGAGCTGGCGGGCTGCTCGGCCAGCAGGCGGCGGGCGAAGGCCACGTTGAAGCGCCAGAAGTCGGCCAGCTCGCAGGCGGCGTCGATCTCGGCCTGGTGCACGGTCTTGGACTGGCCGAGCATGGTGGCGGCGTTCAGCTTCGCGCGCCACGGGCCGGTGAGCAGGTCGGCCGCGCGGAGCAGGATCGCGGCGCGGTCGTCGAAGGACAGCTTCCGCCAGGCGGGGGCGGCCTCGCGGGCGGCGGCCAGCGCGTCGCGGGTGTCCTGCTGGGTCGCGGAACCGAGGACGCCCAGCACGGCGCGGTGGTTGTGCGGCTGGACGACGTCGATCCGCGGCCCGCCGCCCATCCGCTGCTCGCCGCCGATCGTCGCGGTCAGCTCCAGCGGCTCCTTCGTCAGCTCGGCCAGCGCCGCCTGCACCTCGGCGCGCTCCGGGCTGCCCGGCGCGTACTGCAGGACCGGCTCGTTGGCCGGGGTGGGCACGGTCGTCACGGCATCCACGGCAGCTCCTCCTCGGTGTCGGATGTCTCAACGGTAGGAACGCCGAGGTCTCCGAAGGTTGTGAGTTCGGCCAGTTCCGGCGCTACTGTTTGTCCGGTGGCACAACTGCGGCAGGTCCTGATCGCGCTGGGCGATCCGCTGGTCGAGGTGGAGGTCGCGCCGGAGGGCCTGGACGGCGAGGTCGGCGACGTCGTGGTGCTGGAGCCCGACGACGACCCGGAGTTGCGGCGCGGCGACCTGGCGCTCGTGATCGGGGCGCGCGGGCGGGCGGCGGTGCCGTTGATCCGGGCCGCCGGGCGCCGGGGCGCGGCCGCGGTGGCGGTCAAGGTGGAGTCCGATTCGGCGTTGCCGTTGCTGCGGTCCGCGGCCACCGACGCCGGGGTCGCGTTGCTGGCCGTCGCGGCCGACGTGCGGTGGGAGCAGCTCGCGACGCTGGTGCGCGGGGTGCTGGAGGCCGCCCGCGGCGCGGCGGACGAGGACGGGGGGGAGACGCTCGGCGACCTGTTCTCGCTGGCCCAGACGATCGCCGCGCTGACAGGCGGGATCGTCAGCATCGAGGACACCGCGAGCCGGGTGCTGGCGTACTCGCGGTCCGACGACGAGGTGGACGAGCTGCGGCGGCTGTCGATCCTGGGTAGGCAGGGGCCGGCGCCGTACCTGAAGATGCTGCACGAGTGGGGCGTCTACCAGCGGTTGCGGGCGACGGAGGAGGTCGTGCGCATCGAGGAGCGGCCGGATCTGGGCATCCGCACGCGGCTGGCGATCGGGGTGCACGCGGGCGGACGGCCGCTCGGGTCGATCTGGGTGCAGGAGGGCGCCGCGCCGCTGGCCGCCAGGGCGGAGCAGGCCCTGATCGGCGCGGCTCGGGTGGCCGCGCTGCACCTGGTCCGGCGGCGCAGCGCGGCGGGCACGCGGTTCCGGGAGAACCTGCTGGCCGGGATGCTCGAGGGGCGCAGCGATCCGGTGTCGGTGGCGCGGCAGATCGGGGCCGACCCGGCGAAGCCGGCCGCCGTGGTCGCCTTCGCGCCGCGGGAGGCCGAGCCGGTGGACCGGTCGGAGCTGGAGCTGCGGCGGTCCGCGCTGGCGGCGGTGATCTCGGTGCACGCCGCGGCGTACCGGCGCAGCGCGATGGTGACCCAGCTGGGCGACCGGACGTACGCGTTCCTGCCCGATCTGCCCGCGGGGGTGTCGCTGCTGGACCTGACACGGGAAATGGTGGCGTCGGCGGAGGTGCCGGTGCGGGCGGCGGTCGGCCGGGTGGTGGCGGTGGCGGACGTGGGGGTGTCGCGGCAGGAGGCGGACCGGGTGCTGGACGCGATGGCGCGCGGCTTGGACCTGGAGGTGGCGACGCTGGCGGACGTCCGGTCGCAGGTCCTGGTCAGCGAAACGCTCGCGGTGCTGGCGGACAACCCGCGCCTGCGCGACCCGAGGCTGACGGCGTTGCGCGCGGAGCACCCGGACCTGGCCTCGTCGTTGCTGGCGTACCTGGACGCCCTGGGCGACGTCCGTTCCGCGGCGCGCGCACTGCACGTCCACCCGAACACGGTGCGCTACCGGGTCCGCCGAGCGGCGGAGGTCGCGGGCATCGACCTGGCGGACCCACTGGAGCGGTTGTTCGCGTCGCTGCAGTTGCGGTTGCCGCCGGGTGTCTAAGCTGGCGTGATGACCGAGCTGCCGCCCGCCGTCCAGCAGGTGTTCGACGCCACCAACCGTGGTGACAGCGAAGCGTTCCTGGACGCCTTCACCGAGGACGGCCAGGTCGACGACTGGGGCCGCACCTTCACCGGCCGCGCCGAGATCGCGGGCTGGAACGACCGCGAGAACATCGGCGTGCAGGCGCACTTCGAGGTGCGGGACGCCCGGACGACCGGCGACACGACGACGGTGACGCTCCAGGTGAGCGGCAACGGATTCAACGGACCCGGCACGTTCGAGTTCGTCCTCCGGGACGAGCACGTGGCGCGCATGCGCATCCGCTGACTCCCGGGCGAGGGGGACGGCCCGGCCGCTGCCGCCGGGCGTATAACGACCAACACGGTGCCGCTTTGAGCGGACGGCAGCCCGGTTGAGTGCCGACAGCGCCGCGCAGCGGGGGATGTACTCCAGTACTGCCGCCGCGAACGGCCTATACGGGCGCCGTTCAAGCAGACCGGCCGCCCGGCGGAGCCGACAGCGCCGCTCGGCGCCCGCACCGGAACAGCGCTCATGGCTCGGCGATGGGGAACAGCCCGCTGCGGCCGGGAAGCGCCTAGGCGCGTCAGCGGTAGCGGCCCACGGAGCGGGTCCGGCGTCAGCGCCGCGCGGGGGCGCGGGTGGGGCGGGCTCGGAGCGCCCGTGCGCCAGCGTATTGGAAACCCCCCACCGGCCGGGCAACCCCTACCGG
>NZ_JBEXTZ010000085.1:0-36065 GCF_040614195.1 Amycolatopsis sp. NPDC006125 | reverse complement strand
TTGGCATGTTCGGCTGCCGGTTGGCGGCCTGGGTTGCGGCCCTGGCTCAAGGTGATCGTTGCGTGTCAGGCGACGGGATGACCACCCAGCTCGGGGTGTGTGCGGGGCGGCGCTTTGGCTAGCGCTGGGTGGCTTGGCGGTAGGCCGCCAGCGTGGTCTCCGCCGTGCGGCGCCAGGTGAAGCTCGCCGCGTGGGCGCGTCGCTCCACGGACCTCGACGCCAGCGGGGCCTCCGCCACGGCCTCGCGCAGCGCGGTGATCAGGGCGTCCACCTCGCCGTACGGTGCGAACCGCGCGAAGCCGCCCGAGATCTCCCTCAGCGCGGGGATGTCCGAGCACACCACGGGCACGTCCGAGGCCAGCGCCTCCAGCACGGGCAGGCCGAACCCCTCGTCCCGGGACGGGAGCACCAGCGCGGCCGCCCCGGCCATCACGTTGTGCAGGTCCCGTTCGGACAGGTAGCCGAGGCGGCGGCTGCGGGGCGTGCCGGGCGCGGGACCCGGGCCGGAAAACACCAGCGGCGGCAGGTCTTCGGCCGCGGCGTGGGCCTTCAACAGCCAGTCCATGCCCTTGCGCGGGCCGGCCGCGCCGACGAACAACAGGTACCGCTCCGGCAACCCGAGGCGTTCGCGCATCGGCTCGTCCGGCGGGCGGCCGGTGAACCACGCCGCGTCCACCCCGAGCGGCGTCACCACGACCTTGTCGCGGTCCACGTCGAGCCGGGTCGCCACCGCGTCCGCCACCGCGGCCGTCGGCGTGCAGATCACGTCGGCGCGGGCGGCGCCGCGGCGCACCAGCTCCGGCAGTTCGCGGTCGCTGGGCGGCAACTCGCCGGGCGCGTCCAGGAACGCCAGATCATGAATGGTCAGGACGCCCGCGGCCCGCACCGCTCCGGGCAGCACGAAGTTCGTCCCGTGCACCACGTCCGCGCGTCCGGCGAACAGCTCGATCGGCGGGAACGTCGACCGCAGCCACGCCTTGCGCAGCATCCGCGCGGCGACCGGCATGCCCCGCGCCCGCGCGCCGTGCGGGAGCACGTAACGCAACCGCCGCCAGCCGCGCAAGGTGAACGCCACCGCACGCATGTCCACATCGGACATCGAAGCGAGCTCTTCGGCCAGTGACGCCGTGTAGCGCCCGATGCCGGTCCGGTCACCCAGCAACGGGGTGCCGTCCAGCAGGACCCGGAGCGCTCGCTCAGCCACGACGGCGGGCAACCTTCCGCACCCGGCCAGCGACCCGCCGCGCCAGCTCCTTCGGGCCGCCGTCGGCGAGGTACTCCTTCACCAGAGCCAGATCCCGTCGCACCGCCTCCGCGCCACGCGGCGGCACCTCCGTGGTCAGCGGAGCCGAGCCGATCAGGCGGTCCGCCGCCGGGCGCGGGTCGCGGCAGAACTCCACCAGCGGAGCCAGCGCCGTCGGCCACGCGAACCGCTGCGCCACGACCTCGATCCGCGCGCGGCACTCGGCGGCGAAGTCCTCGTCGTACAGCACCCGCTCCAGCGCGTCGGCCAGCGCGTCGACGTCCTCCGCGGGCACCACGACACCGAGCTTCTCGTCGCGGACCAGGTCGGCGAACGCGTCGCCGTCCGTGGTCACGATCGGCAGCCCCGCCCACAGGTAGTCCAGCACGCGGGTGCGGAACGCGAACGTGGTCTCCACGTGCTCGTAGTGCGTCGTCACGCCGCAGTTCGCGTCGAGCAGCCAGTTCTGCCGCTCACCGAAGGGCACCCACTGCTCGTTGAAGTAGACGTGCTTGTCGGTCAGCCCGAGCCGGTCGGCCAGGTGGATCGTGCGCGCGCCGATGTCCATCTCGGCGACCTCGGGGTTCGGGTGCTTCATCCCGAGGAACACCAGCTTCACGTCCGGCCGCCGCTGCCGCAGCCGGTCGATGGCGTGCACCAGCGTCAGCGGGTCGAACCAGCTGTAGACGCCACCCGCCCACAGCACGACCCGGTCGGCGCCGTCGATGTCCAGCGTTGCCCGCAGGCCAGGACCGGTGCGCACCGGCGGCTCCGGCGACAGGCCGAACGGGACGACCGACAGCAGCGACTGCGTGGTCGGGTCCGCGTCGTACAGCCGCGGCGACAGGCGGCCCAGCGCGGCCAGGTGCCCCAGCCAGAACAGCCGCTGCCGCTCCGAGGCGCACAGGAAGAAGTCACCGCGCAGCAGCTGCGCGTCCAGCACCCGCGTCACCCCGGCCAGATCGGCGGCACGACGGTCGTCCGGCGCGCTCTTGCCCTGCTCCAGCAGCTCTAGGTGCATCGGGTCGTACAGGTCGCAGACCACGATCTTGCTGGAGTCCTGCGCCTTCAGCGCGGGCGCCATCTCCAGCACGTGACCCTGCAGGATCACGATGTCCGCCCACTCGACCGGCTCGGTCAGATCCCGCTTCTTCGCCGCGCTCACCGGGAACGGCGCGGGCGGCGGCGCGGCCAGCGGGTTGACCGTGACCAGGCGCACGTCGTGCTCGGCGGACAGCACGGTGGCGATGTTCCAGGCGCGGATCGCCGGGCCCGCCATGCGGTCGGTGATCGCGTCGCCGGTGATCACCAGGACCTTGCGGCGCTGCCCGAACACGGCCTCGATGCCGAAGACGTCGGCCAGGATGTCGTGCGCGTCCAGGTAACGCGGCAGGGGATAGGCCGGCTCCATCGCCTTGCGCATGAGCGGGATCAGGTCGGCGTCGGTGCGCACGCGCGCGGCCTGCTCGGCGGCGCGCGACTCGGCCAGCGACGGCAGCAGCTCGACGAACTGGTCGATGGCCAGCACCCCGGCGAGCGTGGTGCGCGGGATCGCCACCGGCGCGGTCTCGACCGGGCCGGCCTTGGCGAGGTCCAGCTGCGTCGGGTCCAGCTCGCCCCGGGCGGTGGCGCGGCGCACGGCCAGCGCCAGCGCGGCGGGCAGCACCTTCGCGAGCGTCTCGTCGGAGAGGTTCTTGTAGAGGGCGGCGAGAGCGTTGCGCTCCAACAGGAACGTCTCCCGGCCGGTGTCCGGGGCGTCCACTTCGGACATCGTGCCGTGGTGGCGGTGGTAGGCCACCGACTCCGGCACGTACCGCACGCGCCAGCCGCGCAGGTTGAGCCGCCAGCCCAGGTCGACGTCCTCGTAGAACATGAAGAAGCGCTCGTCGAACCCGCCGAGCGCATGGAACACCTCGGCGCGCACGAACATCGCCGAGCCGGTGGCGAACAACACGTCCTTGGCGACGTCGTGCTCGCCGGGCGCGACGTCGGCCAGCGGACCGCCGGCGTGCCGCTTGTAGCCCATGCCGAACCAGGTCAGGCCGGCGTCCACGAAGTCCACGCCGGTGCCGTCCCAGTCCAGGACCTTGCTGGCCACGGCGGCGACCGTCGGCTCGGCGCGCAGCACGTCGACCGCCGCCTTCGCCCACGCGGCGTCCGGGCGGGCGTCGTTGTTGAGGAACGCGAGCACGCTGCCGCGGGCGTGCCGGGCGCCGAGGTTGCAGCCGCCCGCGAAGCCGGTGTTGGCGCCGGACTCGATCACCCGCGCGTCGCCGGCCGCGGCCTTGATGCGCGCGACGTCGTCACCGCCCGAGGCGTTGTCGACGACCAGCACCTCGAGCTCCGGGTAGTCGAGGTCCTCGCGCAGGGCGCGCAGGCAGGCGATCGTGTGCTCCGCGCCCCGGTAGTTCACCAAGATCACCGAGACCAGCGGCAGTGGTGTGTCCCCCTGGACCAACGCCCGACCTCCGTACTCGCCGTATGTCCGGAGAGACTATCGGGAGGTCCAGGCCGCCCAGACCGCGCCTCGGGAGACGGTCGAGCGGCGCGTGATCGACTTCCGCGCGGCCAGCGCGCCGGGCAGCCGGAGGACCACTTCGCCGAGCACGCGGCACCGCAGGCCCAGGCGGAAATTGGGCGCTTCGGGCACGTTCCGCTTGATCGGCAGCAGGGCGGTGATCGCGGCGAACCGGGCCAGTTCGCGGGCGGCGATCCCGGCGGGGGCGCACCGCAGGAGGGTGAGCAGGCGGTTGCGTTCGTTCCACTGGTGGAAGCTCTCGGATCCCGGGTTCGTGCTGGCGCCGTGCCGGTGTGTGACACGGGCCGTGGTGACCGTCACGATGTCGTGCCCGGCCAGCCGCAGCCGCCACGCGGTGTCGGTGTCCTCGTAGTAGCAGAAGAAGCTCGCCGGCACCCCGCCCACTTCGCGAAGCGTGCGGGTGCGGATCAGCGCGGCGCCGCCGCAGAAGCCGAAGGCCGGGGTCTCCGTGGTGTCGTAGCCGTGGCCGTCCGGGGTGAGGTTCACGCCGAGGGATTGGACCTGTCCGTCGACGTGTTCCAGGCGCGACCCGGCGGCCGCGGCGTCGCCGATGTGGTCCTCCAGCTCGGCGAGCCAGTCGGGGGCGGGGGCGGCGTCGTCGTTGAGCCACACGGTGAATTCGGTGTCCACTTCGGACAGCGCGTGTGCCGTGGCGCCCGCGTAGCCGACGTTGCGGGGCAGGCGGACAACCTCCGGCGCGGACGGGTGCGTGGCCAGCAGGCGGGCGGTGCCGTCGTCGGAGGCGTTGTCGATCACGAGCAGCCGGTGCGGGCGCGTCTGGGCGGCGAGGGCGTCCAGGCAGGCGGTGACGTGCGCGGCGCCGCGCCAGGTGACCACCACGACGGTGCTGCGGATCGGCACACCGGGAGAATACGGGCCGTGCCGGAACTCGTGGTCATCGCCGAGCAGTTGCTCGCGCCCGTGCCGGGCGGGACGGGCCGCTACACCGCGGAGCTACTGCGCGCGCTGGCCGAGACTGCGCCGCCCGGGTGGACGGTGTCGGCCGTCACCGCGCGGCACGCGGAAGGGTTGCCGGGCGCGCGGATGCTGCCGTTGCCGCCGCGGGCGCTGGTCGCGGCGTGGCAGGCCGGGCTGCCGTACTGGCCGGGTGGGGACGCGGTGCACGCGCCGACCCCGCTGGCCCCGGCGCGGGTGCCGCGCGGCCGGACGTTGTCGGTGACCGTGCACGACACCGTCCCGTGGACGCACCCGGAAACGCTGACGCCGCGCGGGGTGCGCTGGCACCGCGCGGTGATCGCGCGCGCGGCCCGGCGTGCTTCGGGGCTCGTCGTGCCGACGCGGGCGGTGGCGGACGACCTGCGCGCGCGGGTGCCGGTCGAGGTGCCGGTGACCGTGGCCGGGCACGGCGCGGCGGACGTGTTCACCCGCGACGACCTGCCCGAAGTGGACGTGCCGGATCGGTACGTGCTGGCGATCGGGACCATCGAGCCGCGCAAGGGGATCGACGTCCTGGTCGAGGCGGTGGCGCGGCTCGGCGTGCCGCTGCTGCTCGCGGGGCAGCCGGGCTGGGGTGGTCTGGACCCGGTCGCGATGGCCGGGGACCGGGCGGACGTGCGGGTTCTGGGGCGGTTGAACGACGTTTCGCTCGCCGCGGTGCTGCGGCGCGCGTCCGTGCTGGCGGCGCCGAGCGTCGCGGAGGGGTTCGGGTTGCCGGTGCTGGAGGCGATGGCCGCCGGGGTGCCGGTGGTGCACTCGGACACTCCGGCGCTGGTCGAGGTCGCCGGGGGAGCGGGAGTGGAGTTCCCGCGCGGGGACGCGGCGGCGCTGGCAGCGGCGTTGCAGGAGGTGTTGTCCAGTCCGGAACTCGCGGCTGACCTGGTCGCTCGCGGACGGGCGCGGGCGGCGTCGTTCTCCTGGGCGGGCGCGGCGCGGGCTGTGTGGGCGGTTCACGACCGCACCACTTCGTGAGTTCCTGACCACCGCGATCCCGATCGGCCGTACCCTGCACGAGTGGGAAGAGGCGAACCCAGCGTCCTGATCGATGCCACGGCCGTGCCGGCGGACCGGGGCGGGGTCGGGCGCTACGTGGACTCGCTGGTCGCGGCGCTGGACGAAGGCGGCGCGCCGATCACCGTGGTCTGCCAGCCGCGTGACTTCCGGCTCTTCGACCGGCTCGCGCCGCGCTCGCGGGTCGTCCCGGCGGTCCAGTCCACCGCCACGCGCACCGCGCGGCTGATCTGGGAGCAGACGACGCTGCCGTCGCTGGCGCGGCGGCTCGGGGTGGACGTGGTGCACTCGCCGCACTACACGATGCCCCTGGCTGGGCCGTCGGCGTCGGTGGTGACGTTGCACGACGCGACGTTCTTCACCGACGCGGTGCTGCACTCGTCGGTGAAGGCGCGGTTCTTCCGCGGGTGGACGCGGACGGCGTTGCAGCGGGCGACGTTGTGCGTGGTGCCGTCGAAGGCGACCGCGTCGGAGCTGGCGCGGGTGGCCCGTCCGCGGCGGCAGCCGGAGATCATCGAGCACGGGGTCGATGTGGAGCGCTTCCACCCGCCGACGCCGGACGAGGTGCGGGCCGCGCGGGCGGCGATCGGCCTGGAGCGGATGCCGTACGTGGCGTTCCTGGGGGCGCTGGAGCCGCGGAAGAACGTGCCCGCGTTGATCCGGGGTTTCGTGAAGGCGGTGGAGAACCGGCCCGACCCGCCCGCGCTCGTGCTGGCCGGCCAGCCGGGCTGGGACACGCAGGTGGAGAAGGCGCTGGCGGCGGCGCCGTTGCGGCTGCGGGTGATCCGGGCCGGGTACCTGCCGTTCGACTCGCTGGCGGGTTTCCTCGGCGGGGCGGAGCTGGTGGCCTACCCGAGCCTCGGTGAGGGCTTCGGACTGCCGGTCCTGGAGGCGATGGCCTGTGGGGCCTGCGTGCTCACCACCCGGCGCCTGTCGCTACCCGAGGTAGGCGGCGACGCGGTCGCGTACTGCGGCGTCGGCCCCGGCGACGTGGCGGTGGCGCTGGGCGAACTGCTGGACGACCCCGCCCGCCGGGCGTCCCTCGCATCGGCCGCCCAGAGGCGCGCGAAGGAATTCTCGTGGGCCACGAGCGCCGACAAGCACCGCGAGGCGTACGCGAAGGCGTGGCACCTGCACAAGCGGGAGCAGTAGCCGTTGGACGGTGTTCGGCCGGATGGGGTATAGTCATTGACGCGAGGCCCCCGTAGGGCCGAGAAGTGAGCCCGTGACGCGTCCGGACGGTCGTCTCACGGGCTTTGCGCTGTCTAGACCTCGGTCACCTTCGTCACCACCGGCATGATCCGGCGTCGCCAGTCGCCGCCCGCGCCGTAGCACCACGCCACGGCGTCCGGGATCCACAGCAGGGGAGTGCCGGCCGAGTTCAGGTGCTCGTAGGTGATGTTCGTGTCGGCGGGGCGGCGGCCGAGGGTTCGGTAGATCGTCGTCCGGTCGTGCCTGTCGCGGAGGTCGCGGCTGTCGAACACCAGCCGGTGCGCGTTGAGGTCCATGAGGTCCCGCACGGCCCGCTCGAGGCAGCGTTGCCGGTCCTGCTCCTCGGTCTTGGGCGTCCTGCCGGTCGCGTAGATGTAGGTCGTGACGGGCAGGCCCGCGATCCGGTCGGCGAGCAGCCGTCGGCGCGGCGGCTTCTCGGTCTTGAAGTGCAACTCGCGCTGACCCGGCAGGAGCAGCGTCGTGAGCTGCTTGCGGGCAGGCGAGAGCTGCGCGGGATCCACGACCGCGACACAGATGAGGTAGGTCTGCGCCCGGGCGGATTCGTCGATGAAGGCGTGAACCGGCACCAAGCCATCTTGGACGAGCAGTACACGCACGACTGCGCGCGGTAGCGGACTGCCGCGGCAGCGAACCGAGGGGTGCCTGCCCCGTCGCGCTCCGTAGTGGGGGCACAATGGCCCGCGTGACCGAGCCGAGCCGTTACGGCGACGGGGTCGCCGTGGTTGTCGTGACGTACTTCCCCGGTGAGGACCTCGACCGCTTCCTCGACAGCCTCGAAAAGGCGACCACCCGCGACGTCCACGTGGTCGTCGCCGACAACGACTCGACCGACGACGCCCTCGACCGGGCCGAGAAGCGCAAGAACACCCACGTCCTGCGCATCGGCGAGAACCTCGGCTACGGCGGAGGCGCCAACCGCGGCGTGGCGACCCTCGACGACAGCTACGGCTGGATCGTCATCGCCAACCCGGACCTCGAGTGGGAGCCCGGCTCGCTGGACACGCTCGTCGAGGCCGCGCAGCGCTGGCCCCGCGGCGGCGCCTTCGGCCCGCTCATCCGCGACCCCGACGGCACCGTCTACCCCTCCGCCCGCCTGCTGCCCTCGCTCGGCCGCGGCGTCGGCCACGCCGTCTTCGGCAAGATCTGGCCGGCGAACCCGTGGACCCGCGCCTACCGCCAGGAACACGCCGCCCCTGCCGAACGCACTTCCGGCTGGCTGTCCGGCTCGTGCCAGCTGATCCGCCGCGAGGCCTGGGACTCGGTCGGCGGCTTCGACACCCGCTACTTCATGTACTTCGAGGACGTCGACCTCGGCGACCGCATCGGCCGCGCCGGCTGGCACAACGTGTACGTGCCCTCCGCGGCGGTCACGCACATCGGCGGCAAGGCCACGTCCCGCGCGCCGAAGAAGATGCTGGCCGCCCACCACGACAGCGCTTACCGCTACCTCGCCGACCGCCACCGCGGCCTGGCCTGGAAGCCGGTGCTCGCCGCGGTGAAGCTCGGCCTCAAGCTGCGCCTGAAGTTCGAGACGCGCGGCAAGTAGTCACAGACCTTCCAGCCGCCGCGCGAAATCGGAGTTCCCGGTCTGCGTCTTGGTCGTCGGCACCAGGCCGTCGACCTCTTCCTCGGGCTGCACCGGCGTCATGTTCACGTGGGTGTCCGGTTTCGACGCGGCGAGGCTGCCCTGCACCGACTCGATCACCGACGACGGCACCACGGCCGTCGTGTCCGGGTCGTCGTTGTCGATCTCGTTGACCACGTTCCGCGGGATCTGCTGGGTGGTCGAAGCGTCCATCGGCGAGGTCGCGGCGTCCGGCGTCACGACGAACGCGCCACGGGACTGTGCCCTGGCCAGCAGAGCATCCGCTCGATCGCGGGGGTCCATCCCCTAGGCCTCCCGACTTCGACGTGGGCCCTCTCCGAACGGGGCCCTCCGTGTGCTGTCTAGGGTAGGCCCTCCGGGCCGTCGCCGTCATTGTTTCCCGCGGCTTGTCGCCCACCGGAGCGTGATAACGGGAAGGATTTTCGAGGTGACATCGGAGCTTGATGTCGATGCCGTGGTGCTCGTCGGCGGTAAGGGAACCCGCCTGCGGCCGTTGACCCTGTCCGCCCCGAAACCGATGCTGCCCACGGCGGGCGTGCCGTTCCTGACCCACCTGCTGTCCCGCATCCGCGCCGCGGGGATCCGGCACGTGGTGCTCGGCACGTCCTATCGCGCCGAGGTGTTCGAGGAGCACTTCGGCGACGGCGCGTCGCTGGGGCTGGAACTGGAGTACGTCGTCGAGGACGAGCCGCTGGACACCGGCGGCGCCATCCGCAACGTGGCGGACCACCTGCGCGCCGACCACGCCGTGATCTTCAACGGCGACATCCTGTCCGGCGCGGACCTGCGCGCGCTGGTCCAGACCCATCTGGACACGAGCGCCGACGTGACGCTCCACCTGCAGCGCGTCGAGGACCCGAGCCGCTTCGGCTCGGTGCCCACCGACGCCGACGGCCGCGTCACCGCCTTCCTGGAGAAGACCCCGAACCCGCCGACCGACCAGATCAACGCGGGTTGCTACGTGTTCCGCCGCCCGGTGCTGGAGTCGATCCCGGCGGGCCGCCGCGTGTCGGTCGAGCGCGAAACCTTCCCCGGTCTGCTGGAGGGCGGCGCGCACCTGCACGGGTTCGTCGACGCCTCCTACTGGCTCGACGTCGGCACGCCGGAGGCGTTCGTGCGTGGCAGCGCGGACCTGGTGCGCGGGCTCGCCCCCACCTCGGCGCTGCCCGGCCCGGCCGGCGAGGCCCTGGTCCTGGACGGCGCGGAGGTCGCCGCGGACGCGACCGTCACCGGCGGCTCGACGGTCGGCGCGGGGGCGCACGTCGCGTCCGGCGCGCGGATCAGCGGGTCGGTGCTGTTCGACCGGGTGTCCGTGGCGGAGAATGCGGTCGTGGAGAACTCCGTGCTGGGTGTGGGCGCGCGCGTCGGCAAGGGCGCGGTGCTCAAGGGCGTCGTCCTCGGAGACGGCGCGGTCGTCGGCGCCGGCTGCGAGCTGCTCGACGGTGCCCGCGTGTGGCCGGACGTGACCCTGCCCGACGGTTCGATCCGGTTCTCCAGCGACGCGTGATGCGTTACCGCCCGCCCTTCACCCTCGACCTCGACGCGGTCCTCCGGCCGTTGCGCCGGGGCAAGGGCGATCCGTGCCTGCGGGCGGACGACTACGGCCGGACGTGGCTGACCGGCAACACCGCCGACGGCCCGGGAACGCTGGCGCTGCGGCGGTTGCCGGACGGCGAGATCGAGGCCGCGGCGTGGGGCCCGGGGGCGGACCGGCTGCTCGACGGCGTGCCCGCGCTGGTCGGCGCCGAGGACGACGACAGCGGGTTCGTCTCGCACCACGACCGCATCGCCGAGGTGCGGCGCCGCATGCCCGGGCTGCGCCTCGGCTCGACCGGCCGGGTGTGGGACGTGCTGGTGCCCGCCGTGCTGGAGCAGAAGGTCACCGGGTTCGAGGCGCGCCGGTCGTGGCGGGAGCTGTGCCGGTGGTTCGGCGAACCGGCGCCCGGCCCGGCCCCGGCGGGGATGCGGGTGCCGCCGACGCCCGCGGCTGTGCTGTCCATTCCGGACTGGACGTGGCACCGTGCCGGGGTGGACCACAGCAGGCGGAAGGCGCTGATCTTCGCGGCGCAGGTGGCGCACCGGCTGGAGAAGGCGGTGGAGCTGCGGGGCGCCGAGGGGCGGGCGTGGCTGCGGAAGGTGCCGGGCATCGGGGTGTGGACCGCGTCGGAGATCGCGCAGCGCGCCTGGGGCGACCCGGACGCGGTCAGCTTCGGCGACTTCCACATCCCGGCGGTGGTCGGGTACGCCCTGCTGGGCGAGCCCCTGGACGACGAGGGCATGGCGGAGGTGCTGGCGCCCTACGCGCCGCAGCGGCAGCGGGCGGTGCGTTACCTGGAGGCGGGCGGGTTCTCGCGGCCGCGCTTCGGGCCGAGGTTCTCGCCGCGGGATTATCGCGCGATGTGAGGCGCGGGGTGCCGCTGTTTGGTGTTTCGTGGCGCGGTGATCGCGGCGGGCGGTGCGTTGTCTGGGGGCGGGTGGTTTGTCGCGGCCGCGCGTCGGGTCGAGGTTTCGCCGCGCGATGTGACCCCCGCCCCGAGCGCGGAACTCGCGCGCCCCAGCGCGGAACTCGCGCACTCCAGCGTCGGACTCGCGAGCTTGGGCGCGTTCCACATTGCCGCGCGCGAGTCCCGCGGTCGCGGGCATTGCTGCGGCGCGAGCGCGGCGTGAGGCTGCGTCAGTGGGCGAGCGCGGCGCGGACGATCTTCAGCGCCTCTTCCCCCGACAACCCCAAAGCCCGCGTCACCGCCGCATACGTCTCGGCCGCCTCGCGGGCTCGCGAAAGCGACTCGTCGCCTGAGGAGGCCACGAACGAACCCGCCCGGCCGCGCGTTTCGATCAGGCCGGCCTCCTCCAGCTCGCGGTAGGCGCGGGCGATCGTGTTCGGCGCGATGCCCAGCTCCTCCGCCAGCCCGCGCACCGTCGGCAGCTTCGTGCCCACCGCGAGCGCGCCGGAGTTGATCTGGCGCGCCAGCCCGGACCGCACCTGCTCGTACGGCGGCACCGCGGACGCCGGGTCGACCGAGACGATCATTCGCATGCCGCCGCGATCAGCTCGGTCAGGTCCTCCGAACCGGGCGGCAACGCGGTCAGCGGCCACCACCGCAGGTCGTCCGACTCTTCGCTGCGCACCGGGGACGCACCCTCCGGCGCCACGACCACGAACCGCACGTCGAAGTGCCGCGTCGGCACCCCGAGCGAGCACGTGATCGGGTGCACGTCCAGGTGCACCGGCTCCGCCGAGATCGTCAGCCCGCTCATCCCGGACTCCTCCGACGCCTCCCGCAACGCGGCCGCCGCCAGCGAGGTGTCCGAATCCTCGCAATGCCCGCCCAGCTGCAACCACCGCCCGACCCGCGGGTGCAGCGTCAGCAGCACGTTCGACCGGGAAGCGTCCAGCACCACGGCCGACGCGGTGATGTGCCCGGCCGCGCACGACCGGCGGCACGCGTCCTCCCGCGCGGCGAGGAAACCCAGGAACGCGTGCCGCAGCGCCTCCTGCCCGGCCGTCCCCGGCTGCCACTTCTCCAGCGTCTCGACCACGTCGGTGTGGAGGTTCACAGCTCGACCAGCCCGTCCAGCGCCGGTGAGCGCGGCGCCGCGGGTCCACCGGCGGGGTGCCCGATCGCCACCGCGCCCAGCGGCTGCCACGACGGCTCCAGCCCGAGCACCTCACGCACCACGTCGGCCGCGAAGATCGTCGACCCGATCCAGCACGAGCCGAGGTCCTCCGCCGCCAGCGCCACCAGCAGCCCCTGCACCGCGGCCCCGCCGGCGACGGTGAACATCGTGCGCTCGCAGGCGTTGCGCCGCTCGTCCGGATACGTGTGCGCGCCGTCCGGCACCAGGAACGGGATCACCACCTCCGGCGCCTCGAACAGGATGTCGCCGCGGGAAACCCGCTTCGCGATCTGCTCCTCGGTGAACGCGTCACGGGACAGGTCCGCCCGCCACGCCTCGCGCATCGCCTCCAGCAGCTTCGTCCGCAACCCGCGGTCGCGAAGCCACACGAACCGCACCGGCCGCGTGTGGTGCGGCGCGGGCGCGGTCAGCCCGGCCCCGATCGCGCGGCGCAGCGCGTCGGCGTCGACTGGCTCGTCGGTGAACGACCGCACCGACCGGCGCACCAGCACCGCCTCGCGACGGCCCTGCGCGATCGCCTCACGCGTGCCGAGGGAGAACATGTCCTCCTCCGACGGCCGCACCAGCTTCCGCGCGTCCGACCCGTCGTCGGCGATCTCCAGCCCGCGCACGACCGCGACCGGCGTCGCGGTCAGCTTGCCCTTCACCAGGTCCGCGGCCGCGGCGATCTCGTCGGCCACCGCGATCTCGGTGACCTGCAGCTCGTTGCCCTGCCCGTCGACCTCGCCCTCGTAGGAGTGCAGCACGCGCAACCCGCTGGCGCCGATGGCGTTGTCGGTCTGGCCGACCCGCCACGCCCGGCCCATCGTGTCGGTGATGACCACCGCGACCTCGACACCCAGCCGCTCGCGCAATCCGTTGCGCAGGGCCAACGCCGCCGCGTCCGGGTCGGCGGGCAGCAGCGCGATCTCGTCACCGTTCACATTGGACGCGTCCACGCCCGAGGCGGCCTGCACGATCCCGATCCGGTTCTGCGTGATGAGGGTCCGGTTGAACCGGGCCAGCACCCGCACCGACTCCTGCTCGACCAGCTCGCGCCGGGCCGCGTCCCGTGCCTCCGGGTCGCTGGGGACGCGCACCAGCCGTCCCTCGATCTTCGACACGACCTTGCTGGTGACCACGACGACGTCGCCGGAGCGCAGCCACGGCGCGGCGGTCGCGATCGCGCCGGTCAGGTCGTCGCCCGGCCGGAACTCCGGCAGGCCCTGGACCGGCAGGATCTCCAGTCGTGCGGCGGAGTGGTCACTCAACTTCGGCTCCCGCGAGTTCGAGCGCGGCGCGCGCCATGGCCGCGGTCGCGTCCACATCGGACATCAGCAGCGGCACCGCCCGCACCGCGACGCCCGGCACGTGCACGGTTTCGCCCTCGGCCACCAGCCACCCGTCGAGCAGCCCGTCCTCCGACGTCTGCCGCGACCCGTAGTGGATGCCGACCGCCTCGGCCGACGTCTCCACCCCGATCGCGCTCAGGCACGCGTCGGCCATGCCGCGCACGGGTTTGCCGCTGATGATCGGCGACACGCCGACCACCCCGGCCTCGGTCTTGCGCAGCGCCTCCGTCACGCCCGGCACGGCGAGCACGGTGCCCACCGAGACGACCGGGTTGGACGGTGCGAACAGGACCGCGTCGGCCTCCCCGATCGCGTCCAGCACGCCCGGCGCCGGCTTGGCCTCCTCGACACCGACCGGCACGATCGAATGCGCCTGCGGCTCCGCCCGGTAGCGCACCCACCACTCCTGGAAGTGGATCGCCTTGCGGCTGCCCGGCTCGTCCGGGTCGTCGATGACGACGTGCGTCTCGACCCGGTCGTCGGTCATCGGCAGCAGCCGCACGCCGGGCTGCCACCGGTCGCACAGCGCCTCGGTGACCGCGGACAGCGGGTAGCCCGCGCGCAGCATGCGGGTGCGGATCAGGTGGGTGGCGATGTCCTTGTCGCCGAGGCCGAACCAGGTCGGCTCGGCGCCGTAGGCCGCCAGCTCCTCCTTGACCACCCAGGTCTCGCCCTGGTGCCCCCACCCGCGTTCGGTGTCGATGCCACCGCCGAGCGTGTACATGCAAGTGTCCAGGTCCGGCGCGATCCGCAGGCCGTGCATCCACACGTCGTCGCCGGTGTTCACCACCGCGGTGATCTCGTGCGTCGAGTCCCCAGGGCCGATCGGGGGCAGACCCAGCGCGGCTTTCACTCCGAGCAGGAAGCGGGCGCCGCCCACCCCGCCGACAACTACGACAACCTTCACAGCGAGCGATCCTCGCACGCCCGGGGTCCCGGAACCCAGTACCGGTACCTGTGGTGCTCGGTGAACCCGAGCCGGTCGTAGAACGCCAGCGCCCCGGCGTTGTCCACGGCGACCTGGAGCACGGCGCGCGCCGCCCCGCGCTCGGCCGCCCATGGCCCGCAGGCGGCCATCAACGCCGAGGCCAGGCCGCGACGGCGGTACCCGGGGCGGACGGCGAGCCGGGCGATGTGGAGCACGTCGTCGACCACCGCCGCACGCACCGCACCGGCTGTGACTCCCATCACTTCGGCGACCGCGTAGCCGATTTCGCCGGTGGTCAGCACGTGCCGCTCGGCGTCCGTCGGCTCTTCTCGTCCGACGGTCAGCTCCCACCAGCCCGCGGTCGGCGCGGCGAGGACGGGTACCTCGTCGGCGCCCGTGCCGAGCGGGCCGGTGAGGACGGACACCAGGTGCCCGGCCGCGTGACCGGTGTTCGGCACCCAGCCCGCGGCCGCGATCGCGCGCTCGTTCGCGCTGCCGACGACCGTGTGGGCGACCGGGAGAATGCCGTGGGCGTGGGCGAAGTCACAAACGGCCGTCAGCGCGCTCTCGACCGGCACTCCCGGGTCGCCGACGGCCAGTGCGCTGTTGGCGCGTCCGGTGAACCCGCCCGCGGCGCGAAGCCGCCAGTCACCGATCTTGTCCACGGTCACCGCGGGCCAGGCGTCGGCGCAGCGGAGCTCGAGCGTCTCGGAGGAGTCCACGTCCCCATTGTGCTCGTGGATCCCCGGATTAAGGGTGGCCTTACTTTGGAAGGTCCGCGCATCGGCGCGTAATGTCCAGGATCGGTAGTGGATCCTTGGACCTAGCTGGAGATCGCAGTGACGTACGTGATTGCCGAGCCCTGCGTCGACGTGCTCGACAAGGCGTGCATCGACGAATGCCCCGTCGACTGCATTTACGAAGGCGACCGCATGCTCTACATCCACCCGGACGAGTGCGTGGACTGCGGTGCCTGCGAGCCGGTGTGCCCGGTCGAGGCCATCTACTACGAGGACGACGTCCCGGACGAGTGGGCCGAGTACACCAAGGCCAACGTCGACTTCTTCGACAGCCTCGGCTCGCCCGGCGGCGCCTCGAAGGTCGGCAAGACCAGCAACGATCCGCAGTGGATCAAGGACCTGCCCCCGCAGGGCGAATGAACCGCGGCGGTACCGGCCTGCCCGACTTCCCGTGGGACTCGCTCGCCGAGCCCACGGCGCGGGCGAAGTCCCACCCCGGCGGCCTCGTCGACCTCTCGGTCGGCACCCCGGTCGACCCGGTGCCCGAGTCGATCCGCGCCGCGCTGGCGTCGGTGTCGGAGATCCCCGGGTACCCGACCACCCACGGCACGCCTGAGCTGCGCGCGGCGGCGGTCGAGGCGCTGAGCCGCCGGCACGGGGTCACCGGCGTCGATCCGGCGGCGGTGCTGCCCACGATCGGGTCCAAGGAGCTGGTCGCCTGGCTGCCGCGGCTGCTGGGCGCCGAGCCCGGCGACACCGTGGTGATCCCCGAGCTGGCCTACCCGACCTACGAGGTCGGCGCACTGCTGGCCGGCGCCGGGGTCGTGCGTGCCGACGACCCCCGTGGCCTCGCCGAGCCGCCCGCGATGGTGTGGCTGAACTCGCCGTCCAACCCGACCGGACGCGTGCTGGGCGCCGAGGCGCTGCGCGAGATCGTCGAGTGGGCGCGCGAGCGGGACGTGATCGTGGTCTCCGACGAGTGCTACCTCGCGCTGGGCTGGGACGCCGATCCGGTGTCGATCCTGCACCCGTCGGTGTGCGGCGGCCGCCACGACAACCTGCTGGCCGTGCACTCGCTGTCGAAGTCCGCGAACCTGGCCAGCTACCGCGCCGGGTTCGTCGCCGGTGACCCGGAGCTGGTCGCCGAGCTGCTGGCGGTGCGCAAGCACGCCGGCATGATCGTGCCGCGGCCGGTCCAGGAGGCGATGACGGTCGCCCTGGCCGACGACAGCGCCCTGTCGCTGCAGCGCGATCGCTACGCCCGCCGTCGGGTGGTGCTGCAGAAGGCGTTGCAGGACAACGGTTTCCGCATCGACCACTCGGAGGCCGGGCTCTACCTGTGGGCCACTCGCGGTGAGGACTCCTGGGAGACCCTGCGGTGGCTGTCCGAGCGCGGGATCCTCGTCGCGCCGGGCACGTTCTACGGCCCCGCGGGCGGCGAGCACGTGCGGGTGGCGCTCACCGCGACCGACGAGCGCGTCGAAGCCGCCGCCGAGCGCCTCGCTCAGTAGCCGAGCAACGCCTGCCGTTCCTGCTCGATGACGTCCGGGAAATCGGGCAGGTCGTAGTTCGACAGGATGACGGCCACCCAGTCGGTGTCGAGGTAGATCGACCAGTTCGTGTTGCCCCCGGCGATACCGCCGCCGTGGTTGACGATCCGTCGTCCCTCGACCAAGCCGACCAGCGGGCCGTACGCCTGGAAAGTCTCGCCGCGTGGCGCGCCACCCCGCATCGGCGGACTGCTGATCTTGCCACCCGTGTACAGGTCCCGGTAAGCGTGGCCGAGCAGTCTTCCGTCCCGCAGCGCGAGCGCGAAGCGCACCAGGTCGGGAGCGGTCGAGAAGGCCCCGCCACCGCCGGATCCGACGAAGGCGCGTGCGGCGTTGCTACCGAACCCGCCGTTGATGGTGGAGCCGGCGGAGAGGTCGCGCACGCCATCCACCCGCGAGCCGTCCTGCAGGTAGACGTACGGGTGGGCGATGCGCACGTTCGCCAGCCAGTCCGCCCGTGTGCAGTAGGCGGAGTCGCGCATCCCGGCCGGCTCGAAGATGTGCTGCCGGACGTAGTCCTGGAACGGCTGCCCGGACACGGTCGCGACGATCTCGCCGAGGATTTCGTAGCCCTCGCTGCTGTACGCCTTGTCGCTGCCGGGGACGAACCGCAGCGACAGCTCACGGGTGCTCCGGGCCAGGTACTCGGTGCGTTCCTCGACGCTGGTGAAGATCCTGCCTTCGCTGGTCGCGGAGGTCAGCCCGCCGGTGTGGGTGAGCAGGTGGTGCACGGACACCCTGGTCGCCACCTCGGCGGGGAAACCGTCCAAGTGGTCGCCGATCTTGTCGTGGAACCGCAGCTTGCCCTGCTCGGCGAGCTGGACGACGGCCAGCCCGGTGAACGGCTTGGCGCCCGATGCCAGGTTGAAGATCGTGTCGTCCCGGTTGGGGACGCCGTGCTCCTGGTCCGCCATCCCGTACGAGCGGACCAGCACCGGCCGGCCCCCGCGGGCCACGAGCACGGTGCCGGAGAACCGGTCCTCGGCTGCGCGCTGTGCCAGGTAGCGGTCGTAGGCGCCGCCCGGCCGCAGTGCCGCGGGCACGGCCGTGGAGCTGCCGGCGGCCGCGGCCGGAGGCGCGGCCAGCAGGCCGGTGGCCAGCGGGACGGCGCTGAGCGCGGCCCGCCGGGAAAACGTCGTCATCTGCGTCTCCCGTCGTGATCGTTCGGGAGAGAGTGAACCGGGGCGCCTGTTTCCCGGGTGTTTCCGCTCAGTAGTCGCGGCCGGTGAGGCCCCGGTAGACGAACCGGGTGAGGGCTTCGAGCGCCTCTTCTTCGGGCAGGTCCAGCAGGCCGTCGTGCCACTGCCGCGCGAAGGTCTCGGCCGCCGTGGTCATCATCGTGACGCTCGCGAGCGGAGTGCCGGGCAGGCGGTGGCCCGCCTTGGTCACGTAGTCCACGTGGTCGGTCAGTTCCTCGTTCTGCGCGCGGGTGAACTCGGCGAGCTTGTGGGCGAAGTCCGCGTTGACCATCGCCGCCTGCTGCAGCGCGCGCATTGTCGGCGCGTGCTCGCGGTAGAAGCGCCAGTAC
Source organism: Amycolatopsis sp. NPDC006125 (assembly GCF_040614195.1). Taxonomy (NCBI): domain Bacteria; kingdom Bacillati; phylum Actinomycetota; class Actinomycetes; order Pseudonocardiales; family Pseudonocardiaceae; genus Amycolatopsis; species Amycolatopsis sp. NPDC006125. The sequence continues at coordinate 17,760 of NZ_JBEXTZ010000085.1, read as the reverse complement.
GCCTCGACGTGGAAGCGGACCGCCGCGGGGTCGGCGAAGTCCGGGCTGTGACCGGCCTGGTCGGCGCTCTCGTCGCCGGCCACCTCCAGGTCCGCCAGCAGTGATTCGAGCAGCTCTTCCTTGCTGGCGAAGTGGTTGTAGAACGATCCGGCCGCCCGGCCCGCCTCCGCCGTGATGTCGGTGATCTTCGTGTTCAGGTAGCCGCGCGTGGCGAACAGCCGCTGCGCCGCGGCCTTCAGTGCGGCCTCGGTCTCCGCCGCCTTCTCCTTGCGCTTCACGGCACCTCCTTGACGGGAGCACGCTAGCAAGTCCATTATGAATCGAGATTCAGTGAATGGAGATTCAGAAAATGGACATTGTGATCGCGGGTGCGGGCCCGGCGGGGCTCACCCTGGCCATCGACCTCGCCCGGCGCGGCGTCGGCGTGCGGATCGTCGACAAAGCGACCGAGTTCTTCCGCGGCTCCCGTGGCGACGGGCTGCAGCCGCGCACCCTGGAGGTGTTCGACGACCTCGGGGTCATCGACGCCGTGCTGACCGCGGGCCGGGAGATGCCGGCCTTCCGGGTGCACCTGGACGGCGAGTACGTCATGGAGCGCCGGATGGGCGAGCGGCGCGAGCCGACGCCCGACGTGCCCTACCCGAACGGCTGGGTGCTGGGGCAGTCGCAGACGGAGGGCATCCTGCGCGACCGGCTGGCGGAGTTCGGGGTGCGGGTCGAGCTGGGTGCGGAGTTGACCGGCTTCACGCAGGACGGCGCCGGGGTCGCCGCGGAGCTGTCGACCGGCGAGGCGGTGCGCGCGGACTACCTGGTCGGCGCGGACGGCGGGCGCAGTTTCGTGCGGAAGGCGCTGGGGATCGAGTTCGAGGGCGTCACCGACGAGTCGGTGAAGATGCTGCTCGGCGACGTCGAGGCCGATCTGGACCCGGAGTTCGGCTACTGGTTCGCGCGTGCGGCGGACCCGGGCAGCGGGGTCATGATGAGCCCGCTGCCCGGGATCGGCCTGTTCCAGTTCGGCGCGCCGCTGGGGGAGGCCGACGCGGAACCGACCGCGGAGACCCTCCAGTCCATTTTGGATGGTCTGAACGCGGGGGTGCGCCTGGGGGAGCTGGCGTGGTCGACGGTGTGGCGGCCGAACGTGCGCCTGGCGAAGCGGTTCCGGGAGGGCCGGGTGTTCCTGATCGGCGACGCGGCGCACGTCCACCCGCCGACCGGTGGGCAGGGGCTGAACACGGGCGTGCAGGACGCCTTCAACCTGGGCTGGAAGCTGGCCGACGGCTCACCGGAGCTGCTGGACAGCTACGAAACCGAGCGGCGGGCGGTGGCCGAGCGGGTGCTGGGGGTCTCCTCGGAGCTGCTGCGCAGGCACCTGGAAGGCGATGAGCGGGCCCACGAACGCGGTGCGGAGACCCAGCAGCTCGACATCAGCTACCGGGTGACGGACGAGCCGGGCCTCGCGGTGGGGGACCGCGCGCCGGACGCGCCGGTCCTGGACGCCGGCGGCGCGAAGGTCCGCCTGTTCGACCTGTTCCGCGGCCCGCACGCCACGAGGCTGATTTTCGACGCCGACGCACCGGAGGAGCCACACACCTACGCGGTGCTGCGCCCGGGGGTGAAGGCGGCGGGGCGGTACGTCGTGGATGCGGAGGGCTTCGCGTTCTCGGCCTACGACGCGAAGGAGGTGGTCGTGCGGCCGGACGGCTACGTGGGCGCGCTGACCCGCTAGCCGCGGACGCGCGGTCGGCAGGGCGCGACGGTCTCGGAGCGATGGGGGAGCGGTGACTGTCGCGCTGGGTAGGGCGCGATGGTCTCGGGTCGGTGGGGGCGTGGGCGTTGCGCTGGGCAGGGCGCGCTGGCCTCGGGCCGGTGGGGGAGCGGTGCCCGTCGCGCTGGGCCGGGCGCGATGGTGTCGGGTCGGTGGGGGCGTGGGCGTTGCGTTGGGCAATGCGCGCTGGCCTCGGGCCGATGGGGGAGCGGTGCCCGTCGCGCTGGGCCGGGCGCGATGGTCTCGGGTCGGTGGGGGCGCGGGCGTTGCGGCGGGTGGTGATGGCCGCCGGTCAGCGGGGGCGGGTGTTGCGGCGGGTGGCGAGAGTGCGCTCGTTTCGGGCGATGCCCGCCCGGGCAGTACGCGATCCGCGGCGGCCCGCTGACCTCGCGGCTGCCCCGGTCCGGCAGGCTCGCCGGGCGGCGGGTGGCGAGAGGGCGGTGGTCTCCGCGGGCGGTGCTGCATCGCGCGATGGTCTCGCCTGCGCGGCGGCCCGCGGGCCTTGCCGTCTGCCCATCCGGGCAGCGGGCGAGCCTCGGGCAGCGCCGTTGCCATCGAGCGATGGCCTCGGGAGGTGGCGCGCCGCCAGATAGTTCTCGTCCCGCTACCGTGCCCCGGACAGTGAGCTAGCCGCAGACCTTCGCCGCCGCGGTGTGCACGTCCGCCAGCACCGCGCCCCAGGTGGCCCGCGCCGCCGCGCGGCGCCTCAGTTCGCGCTCCGCGATGCGGCCCGCGACGAAACCGACGGCCGGCTCGTCGGTCGCGGCAAGGAGCGCCCGCATCCGCTCGGCGGCCACCACCGCGTCCTGGTGGTCGCCCAGCACGTCCTGCAGCCGCTTCGTCGCCTTGATCAGCTCGCGCACCCGCGTGACCTGCTTCTTCCGCGCCGCCGACTTCGCCGTCTCCGCCGCGTACCGCAGGCGCTTCCCGTGGATCCGCAGCTCGTGCAGCTCGTCGTCCGGCGGGTCGGCCGGCAGCGCGGCCACCGCCTTCGTCAGCTTCCGGTACGGCTTCCGCACCACGGCGGCGACGTCGACCGGTCCGGGCTGAGCACCGGGGGTGAGCTGCAGCTCCGTCAGCACCAGCCGCGCCGTCGACCGCAACAGCGCGGCATACCGGGCGCTGCCGAGGCACCGGTTCAGGCGGCGCTTCGCCTTCGACCGCTCCGCGACGAAGATCCGCACCAGCCGCGCGCCCGCCTGCTGGTCGGACTCGTCGAACGACGCGACCGTGGCCCGCAGGTGGTCGATCAGCACGTCGTGATCACGCACCTCGCCGAGCCCGGCGCCCAGCCACTTCAGCTCGGCCCGCACGTCGTCGCCCGCCGGCCCCAGCAGCTTCAACGCGCTGCGGAGCCGGCGGACGGCGACGCGCATCTGGTGCAGGTCCTCGGGATCGGCCCCGGACCGCGTGCCCGGCTCGTACTTGAGCATCGCGCGCAGCTGACCGTCGATCCGCGCCCGCAGCAGGGCCTCGGGGGTGTCCCGCGGGCCCGCGACCAGCGGTCCGCCGGGCAGACCCAGGTCACCGGCGGTCACGACACGGGATGGCAACGTAGCGGTGCTCACCGGATGAATGATAGGTGAACGAAAATCGCACCCAGGTCAGTTCGCGTGCAGCATCTCGTTCAGCTCGATGCCCGCCCCGGTCCGCGGAACGGCTTCGACCGCGCCGGTCTCGGAGTTGCGACGGAACAACGCGCCGGAGATGCCGGACAGCTCACGCGCCTTGACGGTCTTGCCCTCGACCACGACCTTCGTCCCGGCCGTGACGTAGAGCCCGGCCTCGACCACCGAGTCGTCGCCGAGTGAGATGCCGACCCCGCCGTTGGCGCCGATCAGGCAGCGCTCACCCAGCGAGATGACCTCCTTGCCGCCGCCGGACAGCGTGCCCATGATCGACGCGCCACCGCCGACGTCGGTGCCGTCGCCGACGACCACACCGGCCGAGATGCGGCCCTCGACCATCGACGCGCCGAGCGTGCCCGCGTTGAAGTTGACGAAGCCCTCGTGCATGACGGTGGTGCCGTTGGCCAGGTGCGCGCCGAGGCGCACGCGGTCGGCGTCGCCGATCCGCACCCCGGTGGGCATCACGTAGTCGACCATGCGCGGGAACTTGTCGACGCTGTAGACGGTGACCGGGCCGCGCGCCCGCAGCCGCAGCCGGGTCTGCTCGAAGCCCTCGACCGGGCACGGGCCGTGGTTGGTCCACACGACGTTGGCCAGCAGGCCGAAGATGCCGTCCAGGTTCTGCCCGTGCGGCTGCACCAGGCGGTGCGACAGCAGGTGCAGGCGCAGGTAGATGTCGTGCGCGTCGGCCGGGGCCTGCGCGAGCGTGCCGATGGTGGTGCGGACGGCGACCACCTCGACGCCACGGGCCTCGTCCGGGCCGAGCAGCGCGGCGGCGGCCTCGCCGAGGACCTCGGCGGCCTGCTCGCGGGTCAGCCGCTCGGTTCCGCTGGTGCCGGGCTCACCCAGCTTGGGCTGCGGGAACCAGGTGTCCAGCACGGTCCCGTCGGTGGTGACGGTGGCCAGGCCGACGCCGTGCGCACCGGTGGTCTCGGGGTTGGGGCTCTGCTCGCTCACGGCCCCAACCGTAACTCAGCCGGTCATGAGCTGGGTGTCCACCAGTTGCTTGACCGACCGGAGGCTGTCGGCGATCGCGGTGAGCGCCGTGGTGCACGCGCCGCCCGGCTCGGCGACGGCGTCGCAGTGGCCGCCGCGGTAGTCGCCGATGGCCTTTTCCAGGCCGTTCGCCGCCGCGACCACGTCCGGGTGCTTGGGGCCGGCCTGCTCGCGCACCAGGCCCGGGGTGCTGCCCAGCTCGGTGACGTACTTGCCGCAGCCGCGCGGGGTCTGGCCGGCCGGGTCGCGGAAGCAGGTGTCCGCGGTGAGGGCGTTGAGCTTGACCGACAGGGCGTACGGCGTTTCCGCCTGGCCCCCGCCGCCCTTCGGGGTCGGGCCCGCCTCGTTCGAACAGCCGGCCAGCACGAGTGCCAGCGCACCGAGCGTGATCAGGGCCTTCCACGTGCGCATCCGCCCACCGTACGACACCCCCTAGAGTCGGGACATGACGACTCTCGACCTGCACGCCGACCCCGTCGACCTGACCGCCGCGCTGGTGGACGTCCAGAGCGTGTCCGGGCAGGAGGCGGCGCTGGCCGACGCGGTGCAGGCCGCGTTGCTCGCGCAGGCCGGGCACCTGGAGGTGGTGCGCAACGGCGACGCCGTGCTGGCCAGGACGAACCTCGGCAGGCCCGCCCGCGTGGTGCTGGCCGGGCACCTGGACACGGTGCCGGTCAACGAGAACCTGCCGGTGCGCCGCGAGGGTTCCGGCGACGACGAGGTGCTGCACGGGCTCGGCACGGTCGACATGAAGGGCGGCGACGCGGTGTTCCTGCACCTCGCCGCCACCGTCACCGAACCGCGCCACGACGTGACGTTCGTCTTCTACGACAACGAGGAGGTCGAGGCCGTGCGCAACGGTCTCGGCCGGATCGAGCGGGAGATGCCGGAGTGGCTCGCGGGTGACCTGGCGATCGTCGGGGAGCCGTCGAACGCGGTCATCGAGGCAGGCTGCCAGGGCACGATGCGGGTCGAACTGCGCCAGACCGGCAAGCGCGCGCACACCGCGCGGGCCTGGATGGGCGTCAACGCGATCCACGCGCTCGGCGAGCCGCTGCGGCGGCTGGAGGCCTACGAGGCGCGGGTGGTCGACATCGACGGCCTGACCTACCGCGAGGGTCTGCAGGCCGTGCGGATCTCCGGCGGCGTCGCGGGCAACGTCGTGCCGGACGAGGCCGTGCTCGCCGTGAACTTCCGGTTCGCCCCGGACCGCAGCCCGGAACAGGCCGAAAAGCACCTGCGCGAGGTGTTCGACGGCTACGAACTGTCCGTTGTGGACCTCTCGCCGGGCGCGCTGCCCGGGCTGACCGCCCCGGCGACGGCCGAGCTGGTCCAGGCCGCCGGCGGCGCGGTGGCGGCGAAGCTGGGGTGGACGGACGTCGCCCGGTTCGCCGCGCTCGGCATGGCCGCGGTGAACTTCGGTCCCGGGAACCCGACCCTCGCGCACACCCGCGAGGAGCACGTCGCGGCGCGGGAGATCCGGCAGGTCACGCGCGTGCTGCGGGACTTCCTGGGCCAGTAAGCTCGGCGGCGTGACAGGGCCAGAAGTGGACGGAACGTCCGAGTATCCCGAGCACCCGCGGGAGAAGCAGCGGGGGCCGGTCGTGCTGCGCCGCGAGCGCCGCATCGAGCCGACCACCACCGACCAGCGCCTGCTCGACTCGCGCGGGCCCAGCGACTGGGTGCACACCGACCCGTGGCGGGTCATGCGCATCCAGGCCGAGTTCGTCGAGGGCTTCGGCGCGCTGGCCGAGGTGCCGCGCGCGGTCACCGTGTTCGGTTCGGCCCGCACGCCGCGCGACCACCCCGAGTACGAGCTGGGCCGCAAGATCGGCGCGGGCCTGGCGAACGCCGGGTTCGCGGTCATCACCGGTGGCGGGCCGGGCGCGATGGAGGCGGTCAACCGCGGCGCGTCCGAGGCGGGCGGGCTGTCCATCGGGCTGGGCATCGAGCTGCCGTTCGAGCAGGGCCTGAACCCGTGGGTCGATCTCGGGGTGAACTTCCGGTATTTCTTCACCCGCAAGACGATGTTCATCAAGTACGCGCAGGCGTTCATCTGCCTGCCCGGTGGGTTCGGCACACTGGACGAGCTGTTCGAGGCGCTCACCCTGGTCCAGACCAAGAAGGTGACGAAGTTCCCGGTGGTCCTGTTCGGACGGTCCTACTGGGGCGGGCTCTACGACTGGGTCCGGGACTCGGTGCACGCCCAGGGCAAGATCAGTGACAAGGACCTGGCGCTGCTGCACCTCACCGACGACGTCGACGAGGCGGTGGCGATGGTCGAGGAGGCCTACAAGGCCTGGGAGGACACCCACTAAGTGAAGCGAATCTGTGTGTTCTGCGGTTCTTCCGGCGGCGGCGACCCGGTGTACGTGGACGCCGCCACGGCGCTCGGCAAGCTGCTCGCCGAACGCGGCATCGGCCTGGTCTACGGCGGCGCGAGCGTCGGCCTGATGGGCGCGGTGGCCGACGGCGCGCTCGCGGCGGGCGGTGAGGTGATCGGCGTGATCCCGGAGCACCTCAAGCGGGTGGAGATCGCCCACGCGGGCCTGTCGGAGCTCGTGGTGACCGCCGACATGCACGAACGCAAGGCGAAGATGGCCGAGTACGCCGACGCGTTCCTGGCCCTGCCCGGCGGCGCCGGGACGCTGGAGGAGCTGGCCGAGGTCTGGACCTGGGCGCAGCTGGGTCTGCACGAAAAGCCGATCGGCCTGGTCGACGTGCGCGGGTACTACCGCCCGTTCCAGGAGTTCATCGACCACATGGTCACCGAGAAGTTCCTCCGCCCGGAACACCGGGACCTGGTCTTCGTCGACGAGGACCCCGCCGCGCTGCTGGACGCTTTCGCGAAGTACGAGGCCCCCGACATCGCCAAGTGGCAGTGACGCACCCCGGGCGCACATAGTCGAGAATGTGCGACCGGGGTGGGGGTCGCTAGGCGGCCTCCCCGGGCCGCTTGTGGTACTTGTCCACGTACTCCTGCCCCGACAACTCGGCGATCGCGTACATCACCTCGTCGGTCACGGCCCGCCGGATCGCCGGTGACGCGTCCAGCCCGTCGTAGCGGGAGAAGTCCAGCGGCTCCCCGAACTCGACGGTGACCTTCGCGAACCGCGGGAACAGCTTGCCGTTGGGCAGCAGCTTCTCCGTCCCGGTCATGGCCACCGGCACGACCTTCGCCCCGGTCGCCAGGGCCAGCGAGCCGACTCCGGTGTGCCCGCGGTGCAGGCGGCCGTCGAGCGAGCGCGTGCCCTCCGGGTAGATGCCGAACACGCCGCCCTCGTCGAGGACCTTGCGGCCGGACTCCAGCGCCGCCAGCCCGGCCTTCGCGTTGCCGCGCTCCACCGGCACGAACCCCACCGCGTCCAGGAACGCGGCCATCAGCCGGCCCTTCAGGCCCTTGCCGGTGAAGTACTCCGCCTTGCCGAGGAACCGCACGCGCCGCGGGCTGACCAGCGCCAGCAGCGTCGTGTCCACGGCCGCGCGGTGGTTGGGCGCGAGGATCACCGGGCCGTACGCGGGAACCCTGTCGACGCCGCGCACCTCCGGCCGGTAGATCAGCTTGACCACCGGTACGGCCAGGAGACGGATCAGCTGGTAAAGCACGGGTTCCTCCAGTTCGTCGTCAATCCCAGCATGGCACGATCGGCGGTCATGGACACCGGCTGGTTCGCCCTGCGCACGTGGCAGGAGCCCGATTTCGACCCCGCTGACCTGGTACGGGCGAAAGCGGGCCGCACCGTGTCGGTGGTGCTGCCCGCGCTCGACGAGGAGAAGACGGTCGGCGAGGTGGTCGCGTCGGTGCGGCCGCTGGTCGGCACCCTCGTCGACGAGCTGGTGGTCGTCGACTCCGGTTCCACCGACGCGACGATCGAGGTCGCGGCGGAGGCGGGCGCGCGGGTGGTGCGCCGCGAGGACGTGCTGCCGGACCTGGAACCGCTGCCCGGCAAGGGCGAGGTGCTCTGGCGGTCACTGGCGGCGACCACCGGTGACCTCGTCGTGTTCCTCGACTCCGACCTCGTCGACCCCGATCCCGGGTTCGTGCCCGCGCTGCTCGGCCCGCTGCTGCTGGCCGAGGGCGTGCACCTGGTCAAGGGGTTCTACCGGCGGCCGCTGCGGGTCGAGTCCGCCGAGGCCGGTCACGGCGGCGGGCGGGTGACCGAGCTGCTCGCGCGCCCGGTGCTGTCCGCGCTGCGGCCCGCGTTGTCGGCGGTGGTCCAGCCGCTCGGCGGCGAGTACGCGGCCACGCGCGAGTTCCTCGAGTCGGTGCCGTTCGCGGCCGGGTACGGGGTGGAGATCGGGTTGCTGCTCGACGCCGAGGCCCGCTACGGCATGGCCGGGCTCGCGCAGGTCAACCTGGGGGTCCGGAAGCACCGGAACCGGTCGCTGCTGCAGCTGGGCGTCATGGCGCGGCAGATCCTCGGCACGGCGCTGGCCCGCTGCGGGGTCGACGCGGGCGGCTCCGGGACGCTGACGCAGTTCGTGGCCGAGGCCGGGGCGTGGGTGCCGCGGGAGTCGGACGTCCTGGTCGCCGACCGGCCGCCGATGCGCGAGGTGCGCTCGGGGGACGAACCCCGCCCGGGTGTGTCACGATTCTGACGTGACGACCGCCCTGATCTACCTCGTGATCATGCTGCTCGTGGCGGCTGTGGTGTTCCTGCTGGCCGCCGTCGTGTTCGGTCGCGGCGAGGAGCTGGCCCCGCTGCCGCCGGGCAGCTCGCCGACGCGCCTGCCGGTGCGGGACATCACCGGCGAGGACGTGCAGAAGGTGCGCTTCCAGCTCGTGCTGCGCGGGTACAAGATGTCCGAAGTGGACTGGGTGGTGCGGCGGCTGGGCGCCGAGATCGACGAGCTCCGCGCCAGGGTGGCCGAGCTCGAGGCGGAACGGCAGACCTCGGGATGATCGACCTGGTCCTGTCCGTGGACGTGCACGCGAGCGCGGGCACGACGTGGCTCGCGCTGACCGACTGGGAGCGGCAGCACGAGTGGATGCTCGGCACGCACGTCGAGGTCGTCGAGGGCGACGGCCGCAGCGTCGGGTCGAAGCTGAGCGCGTTCACCGGGGTGCGCGGGGTCGGCGTCACCGACCCGATGGTGATCACCAGCTGGGAGCCGCCGGTGCGGTGCACGGTCCGGCACCTGGGCAGCGTCGTCAAGGGCACCGGCGCCTTCCACGTGCACGCGAAGGGCGCGCACTCCTCGACGTTCGTGTGGTCGGAGAGCCTGGTGCCGCCGCTCGGGCCCGCGGGGCAGCTGGGCTGGCCGGTGGTGAAGCCCGCGTTCGTGATCGGGCTGCGGTACTCGTTGAAACGGTTCGCGAAGTTCGCGGAGAGCTATTCGGTGGGGCAGGTATGACGGAGTCGATCGGCGCCGACGGGGTGGCGCGGTGCCCGTGGGGGAACTCGGCCCCGGACTACGCCGAGTACCACGACACGGAGTGGGGCGTGCCGCTGCGCGGGCAGGACGCCCTGTACGAGCGGCTGTGCCTGGAGGCGTTCCAGTCCGGGCTGTCGTGGATCACGATCCTGCGCAAGCGGGAGGGCTTCCGGAACGCGTTCGCCGGTTTCGTGCCGGAGAAGGTGGCCGAGTTCGGTGACGACGACGTCGAGCGCCTGATGACGGACGCGTCGATCGTGCGGAACCGGGCGAAGATCCTGGCCGCGATCACGAACGCCCGCGCGATCACCACGCTGGACCAGCCGCTGGACGACCTGCTGTGGTCGTTCGCGCCGACGGGGGAGCGGCCCCGCCCGCGCACGATGGCGGACGTCCCGGCCATCACGCCCGAGTCGACGGCCATGGCGAAGGCGCTGAAGAAGCGCGGGTTCGCCTTCGTCGGCCCGACGACGTGCTACGCGCTGATGCAGGCCACCGGCATGGTCGACGACCACCTGGTGACCTGCTTCCGCGCAAATTCATAGTTGGGCACCCTGCGCGGCGGTGCGGGTGGCGGAACCTCAGGATCCCGCCCGCCACCCGACCACCGCCCCTCATCGAGGCGCTTCGCGCCGCCGTGCTTCCGGGCTGTGGGATCGCGTCATCGTGAATCCCCGCCCGCCGGCCCGACCACCACCCCTGGTGGACGCGCTCGGCGCGCAGTGCCGACCACCACGTCGGCGCTGTCCTCGCGAGGGGCCCTCCCGCCAGCCCGCCACCACCCTCAACGGACGCGCTTCGCGCGGCTGAGCCGACTCCGAACCCGCGGCGGCGCCAGCTGCGTGTGTGGTGACAGCGGCTCCGCCGCGGAATGGCCCTACTTGCCCTGGAAGTCCGGCTTGCGCTTGGCGACGAACGCCTCCACCGCCTCGCGGTGGTCGGCCGTAGAGCCGAGCACCGTCTGCGCCGCGTCCTCGGCGGCCAGCGCATCCTCCAGCGAGCCCTCCGCGGCCACGGTCAGCACCTGCTTGATCTTCGCGTAGCTGACCGTCGGCCCGGCGGCGAGCTTCGCGGCGAGCGCCTGCGCCCGGCCGGCCAGCTCCTCGTCCGGCACGACCTCGGTGACCAGGCCCAGCGACAGCGCTTCCTCGGCGCCGACCGTGCGCGCGAGCAGCATCAGCTCGGCCGCCCGGCCGTAGCCGACCAGCCGCTGCAGCGTCCACGACGCGCCCGAGTCCGGGCCGAGCCCGACGTTGGCGAACGCCATCAGGAAGTTCGCCGACGACGCGGCGATGCGCAGGTCCGCGGCGTAGGCGAAAGCCGCACCCGCACCCGCGGCGGGCCCGTTCACCGCGGCGATCACCGGCTTCGGCATCTCCACGATGGCCCGGACGATCGGGTTGTAGTGGTCCTGCACGGTCCGCAGCGGCGCCGGGTCGCCTGCCTGCAGCAGCCCGACGTGCTCCTTGAGGTCCTGGCCCGCGCAGAACGCCTTGCCCGCGCCGGTCAGCACGACCGCGCGCACCGCCGGGTCCGCCGAAGCCTCGCGCAACGCGGCCAGCAGGCGCTCCTTCAGCTCGACGGTGAGCGAGTTGTAGGCCTTGGGGCGGTTCAACGTCACGGTGCGCACGCCGTCGGCGTCGGCGGTGAGCAGCACGTCCTCGGTGGTCACCGGAGGGCCTCCTGAAATCTCGGGTGAGGGGCGATACCAGCACCTAAGCAAACACGAAAAGATCGGTCCGCGTTCGCGCGCCCATCCTGATGAGGGAGAATGGGGCCTGACCCGGTTGGCTTGAAGAGCGCGACCCGGGCGCGCCGGTTGATACGGAGGGAGCACGCTATGGCGGCCATGAAGCCCCGGACCGGAGATGGTCCCCTCGAGGTGACTAAGGAGGGGCGGGGCCTCGTGATGCGCGTTCCGCTCGAGGGCGGTGGGCGACTTGTCGTCGAGCTGTCGGCCGAAGAGGCCAAGGACCTGGGGGTTGCCCTGCAGGAGGCCACCAGCTGACCCGCTCCCGTTCCGTCGTCACCGGCTGACGTCACGCGCGGCCGCAGTCCCTTGAGTTCCAGGAGGTCGCCAGATGGCGCGGTTCCCCCTGCCGTCCGTTCCCACCCGGCTGATCGACGTCGAGGTCGCCGACGGCCGCCGTCGAGGCGCCGACCTGGCCGTCCTGGTCCCCGCTGGTGCGGACGCGCCGGTCGCCGGAGTCGAGCACACCGGCAAGGCCGGTGAGGTCCGCCGGCTCCCCGGCGGGGACGTGCGCTGGCTGGTGGGGATCGGCGAGGGCGGGCCCGCGCACTGGCGCGCCGCGGGCGCGGCCCTCGCCAGGGAGGCCGCGGACGTCAAGGCGGTGCAGGTCGAACTGGATGCCGACGTCACCGGCGAGCAGGTCGCGGAGCTGACCCTGGGGGCGCTGCTCGGCGGGTACCGGTTCAAGGTCAGCGGCGACGCGGAGCAGCCCGCGCTGCGCACGCTGCGCCTGGTCACGGCCGACGCCGGTCACCAGCGGGTCGTCGAGCGCGCGCGGGTGCTGGCCGGCGCGTCGGCGCTGGCCAGGGACCTGGCGAACACGCCGTCCAACGTCAAGAACCCGGAGTGGCTGGCCGACACCGCCGCGCGACTGGCCGGCGAGGTGCCAGGCCTGAGCGCCACGATCCGGGACGAGCAGTGGCTGGCCGCGCAGGGCTTCGGCGGGGTGCTCGCGGTCGGCGGGGGCTCGGCGAGCCCGCCGCGGCTGATCGAGCTGACGTACCGGCCGCGTGGCGCGGTCCGTCACCTGCTGCTGGTCGGCAAGGGCATCACGTTCGACACCGGTGGCCTGTCGATCAAACCGGCCGACGGGATGCACCTGATGCGCACCGACATGGCCGGCGGTGGCGCCGTCATCGCGGCCACGCTGGCGATCGCCTCGCTGCGGCTGCCGGTGCGGGTCACGGCGCTGGTCCCGGCGGCGGAGAACCACGTGTCCGGCTCGTCGTACCGGCCGGGCGACGTGGTGCGGCACTACGGCGGGCGGACCACCGAGGTGTCCAACACGGACGCCGAGGGCCGCATGGTCATGGCGGACGCGCTGGCCTACGGGATCCGGCGGTTCAGCCCGGACGCTGTGGTGGACGTGGCGACCCTGACCGGCGCGATGAAGGTCGCGCTCGGCCTGCGCACCGGCGGGCTGTTCGCCACGGACGACAAGCTGGCCGACGAGATCCGCGAGGCGGGCGCGAGCGTCGGGGAGGCGTGGTGGCGGATGCCGCTGCTGGACGCCCACGCCGACGCGGTGCGCGGCGAGCTCGCCGACGTGAAGCAGGCGCCCGGCGGGCCAGGCGGCATCACGGCGGCGCTGTTCCTGCGCGAGTTCACTGAGGGCCTGCCGTGGGCGCACCTGGACATCGCGGGCCCGGCCAGGGCCGAAAAGCCCTACGCGGAGGTCGTCCCGGGCGCGACGGGTTTCGCGGCGCGGACGCTGGTGGCGTTCGCGGAGGCGTTCGGCTCGGATCAGGCGTAGTTCCGGACGCGATGGTGCGGCTGCCCTGCGGGGACAGTGGCTCCACCACCCCGGCGGGCGGCGCGGGTTTGAAGCGCGGCGGCACTACTCCCAGGCCCGGCTCGTATCGGGCGTAGTTCCGGGAGTTCCACCATCGGGGGCCCGAGCCGTGTCCGGCGTCAGGCGTAGCGCGTGCCGTTGGTGCGCACGTAGTCGCGGAAGGCGGCTACCGCCGGGGTCGGTTCCTCGCCTGCTCGCCAGGTCAGCCCGATGGTGCGGCTGACCTGCGGCGACAGCGGCACCTCCACCACCCCGGCTGGCGGCGCTGGCCCGAACCGCGGCAGCAGCGCCACCCCCAGCCCCGCGGCGACCAGGCCCCGCGTGGTGTCCGACTCCTGGCTCTCGAACGCGATCTTCGGCTCGAACCCGGCCGCCGCGCACAGGTCGTCGATGATCTGCCGCAGCCCATAGCCGTGTTCGAGTGTCACGAACGGCTCGTCGGCCAGCTCCTCGACCCGGATGCGGCGCCGCCGGGCCAGCGGGTGCGCCTCCGGCACCGACAGCAGCAGGTCCTGCTCCGACAACGCGAAGCTGTCCAGCGCCGCGGTGTCCGGCAGCGGAGCCACCAGCGCCAGGTCCAGCTCACCGTCCGCGAGCCGGTCCAGCACGTGCTGCCGCGAGCCCTGGACCAGTGAAAACCGCACGCCGGGGTGGTCGGCGCGGAAGTCGCGCAGCAGCGAGGGGACCAGCCACCGGCCCAGCAGGTGCAGGAACCCGAGCACGACGTGCCCGCTGTCCGGCGAGATCTCCTCCCGCGTCTGCCGCACACCCGTCTCGACGACAGCGAGCGCGCGGGCGGCCGTCGCGGCGAGGATTTCGCCCGCTCGCGTGAGCCGGACGCCGCGCCCGTCCGGCCGGGTCAGCGGCGCGCCGACGACCTCGGACAACCCGGCCAGGCGGCGGCTCACCGTCGGCTGCGGGATGCCCAGCCGCTCCGCCGCGCGGGTGATGTTGCGCGTTTCACGCAGGGCCGCCAGCAGGGCCAGGCTGGGCGCGAGCTCCGCGGCCAGCCGCTGGTCAGACGCTTCCGGCGGGCTTTCATACGTCACGGTATGAATTGTGCCAGTTCCGCGCATTGGAAGTATTTTTTAGCGCGGCTTACTTTCGAGGCGTGTCAGTCGATGTGCTCGCCCCGGCCCGCCCGGCAACGCGGCGGGTGAAGCTCGCGGTCGCTGCTGCCGGGATTTCGTCGTTCGCCCTGCTCTACGCGCCGCAGCCGGTCCTGCCGCAGCTCGCCGCGCAGTACCAGCTCGACCCCGGTTCGGCGTCGCTGGCGGTGTCGGTGGCGACCGGGGCGCTGGCGATCGCGGTGCTGCCGATCGCGGCGTTGTCGGAGATCGTCGGGCGGCGGCCGATCATCGTCGTGTCGGTGACGTTGTCGGTCGTGCTCGGCCTGCTGATGCCGTTCGCGCCCTCGTACCCGGTGCTGCTCGCGTTGCGGGCGTTGCAGGGGATCGCGATCGCCGGGTTCCCCGGGGTGGCCTCGGCGTACCTGGTCGAGCAGCTCGGCAAGACCGGGGTGGCCGCGGCGGTCGGGGCGATGATCGCGGGCAACACGGTCGGCGGCATGGTCGGCAGGCTGTCGGCCGGGTTCAGCGCGGAGGCCCTCGGCTGGCACGGCGCGCTGGCCGTGGTCGCGGGGGTGGCGCTGGTGTGCAGCGCGATCACGGTGTTGTCGTTGCCTGCGGGCGCGCGGCCGAGCGGTTCGGGGTTGCGGTTGCGGGACGTGCTGACCGGCGTCGGGACCGCGTTGCGGCGGCCGGTGCTGCTGGCCCAGTACGGGGTAGCGCTGCTCGCGATGGGCGCCTTCGTGGCGATGTACAACGCGGCCGGGTTCCGGCTGACCGGGGAGCTCGGGTTGTCGCCGGCGGTCGCTTCGCTGGTGTTCCTGGCCTACGCGGTGGGCTCGGTGTCGTCGTCGAACGCGGGCAGACTGGTCGCCCGGTTCGGCCGGCCGCGCGCGGTGCTCGGCGGGCTGGCCGTGATGGCGACCGGGATCCTGCTCACCCTGCCCGACTCGCTGCCGCTGGTGGTGCTCGGTTTCGTGGTGCTCACCGGCGGTTTCTTCGCCGCGCACGCGGTCGCCAACGGCTGGGCCGCGGCGGAGGCCCCGGAGGGGGCGCGGGGGCAGGCGTCCGGGATGTACACGCTGGCCTACTACCTGGGCAGCAGCGTCGGCGGCACGGCCGGGAGCGTGGTCTTCGGACGGTTCGGCTGGAGCTGGCTGGTCGGGGCGGCGGTGGTGTGGCTGGCATTGGCGGGCGCCGCGGTGGTCGGGCTGCGGGCGCGGACCGCGCGGGTGGCTGTGGTTTAGGGCGACCGGCGCGGCGGTGGCCAGGGTGTCGGCACACCGTCCGGCGGCTGGTTTCGGCTGAGGGCGACCAGCACGGCAGCCCCGTTGGCCGTGGTCGGGCCGAGGGGCGCACCACCCGGTGGTTGATTTCGGCTGAGGGTGACCAGTGCGGCGGCGACCCGGCGGTGCTGGTCGGGCCGCAAGGATCAGCCTTCGCGCAGCCGCTGCCCGCCGGGCGGCGATCCCGGCCTGATCGCAGCCCTCAGCCCTCCAGCAGGAAGTACTCGTTCCCGAACGGGTCGGTGAACCACGTCGCCTTCGTGCCCCATGGCATCGCCTGCGGTTGCCCCGCGAAGCGCACACCCCGGGCAGACATCTCGGCCTGCGTGGCGGCCACGTCGGGCGTCATCACCGTGATCCCGGTGCCGCCCGGGACCAGCTCCCGCGCGTAGACCTCCGGCTGCCCCAGCACGATCGACGTCACCGCGCCCGGCGGCGCCACGCTCAGGAACCGGTGCACCGGCCCGAACCGCAGGTCCTCCCGCTTCTCCCACCCCAGCGTGCTCACGTAGAAGCGCAGCGCCTCCTCCTGGTCGCCGACCAGGATCGTGGCCGAGTGCAGGTGCGTGATCACCCTCCGGACGCTACGGCGGCGCTCTCACCGGTGTCTTCTCCGTTCTTGCGCATCGGCCGAGGCGAGCGCCGGCAGGGCGATCAGCACCGGCGGCGACCAGTCCTGCCCCAGGTCCAGGTGCACGTCCCGCTGGTGCACCGGCGCCTCCGCCGACACCCGCACCGCCCGGGGACACGCGCCGGCCACGGTGCGGCCCGGGAGTAGCTGCGCCGTCGCGCCGCCGCCGCTGGGCAGCGCCGACGACATCACCCAGTACGTGCCCGTCGGGACCCCGGTGAGCAGGAAGTCACCGGGTTCGGCCAGCAGGGTGCCGCTGACCGGGAACCCGCGCGCGGCGCGCTTGGGGAACAGCCCGACGTACACGGCCGGGTCCGGCCCCAGCGCCACCTGCGCGGCCGGGCTCAGCCGGACCGTGCCCATCACCGTGCCGCCGCCCGCGCCCGGGGACGACATCGGCCGCGGCGGCGAGTCGGCGAGCACGTCCGGCAGCCGCCGGAACTCGACCGGCGTGGTGCCCACCGCGGCGGTGAACCGGGAGGTGAACGTGCCGACAGCGGAGAACCCGACCGCGTTGCAGATGTCGATGATCCGCTCGTCGGTCTGCAGGAGCAGCTGTTTGGTCCGCTCGAACCGGCGCGCGGTCAGGTACTGGCACGGCGGCATGCCCAGCTCCCGCGTGAACGTGCGGGCCAGGTGGAACGGGCTGTAGCCGACGTGGTCGGCGACGTCCCCCAGCCCCAACGGCTCCTCGGCGTGCGTGGTGATGAACCGCGCGGCGCTCAGGACTGCCTCGCGCATGACGACCCCCTCGTCGATCCGGACATTTCCCGCGTGAGGAGATCCTGCACCAGGGGTACGACGATTTCGAGGGGCGTCACACCGCGCCAGCGGCCCGCGACACAGCGCTGACCAGCGATGATCACTGCACCGCGGCGACCAGCAACCCCCCGCCGACCGGCAGCAGCGCCGGCACCAGCCGCTCGTCCTCGCGGATGGCCCGCGCCAGCTCGCGCGCCGCGAGCACTCCGGGCTCCCGCCGCTCGCCGCGGGCCGCGTCGGTCACGCCGTGGAACGCGATCACCCCGCCGGGCCGCAGCAGCTGGACGCCGTGCTCGTAGTAACGCGGGTACTCGGCACGCGCCGCGTCGACGAACACCAGGTCGTAGCCGCCGCTGGTGAGGCGCGGCAGCACGTCCAGCGCCCGGCCCATGATCAGCCGCGTGCGGCCGGGCGGGTACCCGGCCTCGCGGAAGGTGCGGCGCGCGGCCTGGTGGTGCTCCGGCTCGATGTCGATCGAGGTGAGGACCCCGTCCGGGGCCATTCCGCGCAGCAGGTAGAGCCCGCTGACCCCGATGCCGGTGCCGATCTCGACCACCGCGCGCGCCCGCAGGCTCGTCGCCAGGAAGCACAGCGCCGCGCCGGTGGCCGGTCCGAGCGCCGCGCAGCCCAGTTCCGCCGAGCGTAGCCTCGACCACACCGTCGAGGTGGATGCCCTGCGGCGCGGGGAAGTCCTGCGCGCCGGACCG